>NZ_JBEZXZ010000197.1:0-16726 GCF_040638275.1 Actinoplanes sp. NPDC026623
GGCCCCCGCCGCCCCGCCGGGGGACCCGGGGGGGGGGCGGCCCCGCGGAGCACAACTGCTCGCGCAGGCGCTCGGCGCCGGAGGGTATGAACGGCCGCAGTTCGTCGGCCAGCACCCGGCAGATGCCGAGCAGCTCGGCGAGCACCGGCGCCGGATCGGCGGCCTTCCAGGGCTGTCGCGCCTCGATCAGCCGGTTGCCGCGGTCGACCTCGGCCCACACGGCGCCGGTGGCCGCGCGGAAGTCGGCCCGGGCGAGCGCGGCGTCGACGCGGCCGGCGAGATCGGACCCGGCCGCGGCGGGTCCGACGTCGTGCCTGCGCGCGAGGGTCAGCGTGCGGTTGACCAGGTTGCCGACGCCGTTGGCCAGGTCGCGGTCGGCGCGGTCGACCAGCCGCCGCTCGGTGAAGTCCGTGTCGCCGACGGGTGCGGGCTCGCGCAGCAGCCACCAGCGCAGCGCGTCCACGCCGTACCGGTCGATCAGTGCGACCGGGTCGACGGCGTTGCCGGCGGTCTTGGAGAGCTTCGCGCCGTCCACGGTCAGGTAGTCGTGCACGAGGATCGCCGTCGGCAGCGGCAGCCCGGCGGAGAGCAGCAGCGCGAGCCAGTGGACGGCGTGGAAGCGCACGATGCCCTTGCCGATCACGTGCACCCGCTCGCTCGAGCCGGCCCACCAGCGCCGGTAGGCTTCGTCGTCGCCGAGGGCGGTGACGTAGTTGGCAAGCGCGTCCCACCAGACGTAGATGACCTGGTCCGGGTCGCCGGGCACCGCGATGCCCCAGCCGCCGGCCCGCGCCGCCGGCCGCGAGACGCTGATGTCGCGCAGCCCGGCGCGGACGAAGGTGAGCACCTCGTTGCGCCGCGGCGCGGGCTCGATGCGGACCCGGCCCGACTCCAGCGCGTCGAGAATCCGCTTCTCGTACCGCGACAGCCGGAAGAACCAGTTCGTCTCCGACACCGTCTCGGGTGCCGCCGGATGCTCGGGGCAGCCGGCGCCGTCCAGGAACTGCTCGCAGCCGGCGCAGTACCTCCCGGTGTAGCCGCGGCGGTAGAAGTCGGCCGCGGACCGCCGCCACAGCGCGGTCACGCCCGGCGCGTGCCGGGGGTCGGAGCCGGTACGGAGGAAGTCGTCGAACGACAGGTCGAGCGGCCCGCGCAGCGCGGCGAAGCGGTCGCCGTTCGCGGTGACGAACGCGGCGACGTCGACGCCGGCGGCCCGGGCGGCGGTGACGTTCTTGAGCGCGTTGTCGTCGGTGCCGGTGAGGAAGCGGACGTCCTCGCCGCGCAGCCGGCGGTGGCGGGCGAGCACGTCGGCCTGCACGAGTTCGAGCGCGTGGCCCAGGTGCGGCGCGGCGTTCACGTACGGGATGGCGGTGGTGACGTAGAAGGTCATGGCTCTCCTGCGCCCCGCCCCGGCCGGTCGTCCCCGCACGAAGGCAGGGACTTGATCGGTGGTGGCTACCGCACGCCGAACGGCCCCGCGAGGGGGCGCTTCATCGACCGGCGGCGTGGCTGCATGGGTGTCATGCTCCCAGCGTGCGCGGCGCCGGGCGAGTCGTTTTCGGCCGCGCGACCCGCGACCCGGCCGGCGCACGCCCGAACCGGCCCGCCCCGCGGGAAGCTTCGTGCGGGGCGGCCGGTCGAGCGGGTGTGCGCGTACGGGATGGGTCTTATTCGGGGACCCGGCGGTAGGCGCCGTCGCTGGCGCTGGTCGCCATCGAGGCGTAGGCGCGAAGCGCCGCCGAGACCGGGCGCTGCCGGTCGGCCGGCGTGTAGGGCTTGGCGCGGCGCTCCTGCTCGTGGCGGCGCTGCGCCAGGTCCTCGTCCGAGACGTTCAGGGTGATCGTCCGGCCGGGGATGTCGATGGTGATCTCGTCACCGTTCTCGATCAGGGCGATCAGGCCGCCCGAGGCCGCCTCCGGGGAGACGTGCCCGATGGACAGCCCCGAGGTGCCGCCGGAGAAGCGGCCGTCCGTGATCAGCGCGCAGGCCTTGCCCAGGCCGCGGCCCTTCAGGAACGACGTCGGGTAGAGCATCTCCTGCATGCCGGGGCCGCCGCGCGGGCCCTCGTAGCGGATGACCACCACGTCGCCGGCGACGACCCGCTTGCCGAGGATGCCGTCGACCGCCGCGTCCTGGCTCTCGAAGACGCGGGCCGGCCCGCTGAACTTCCACAGCTCCTCCGCCACGCCGGCGGTCTTCACCACGCAGCCGTCCGGCGCCAGGTTGCCGAAGAGGATCGCGAGGCCGCCGTCGACGGTGTAGGCGTGCTCGACCGACCGGATGCAGCCCTCGGCCGCGTCCGTGTCGAGCGTCGCCCAGCGGTTGGTCGTGGAGAACGGCTGGGTGGTGCGGACGCCGCCCGGCGCGGCGTGGAAGAGCTCGAGCGCCGCCTCGCTCGGGCTGCCGCTGCGGATGTCCCACTCCTGCAGCCAGCCGTCCAGGTCGGTGGAGTGCACGGAGCGCACGTTGCGGTGCAGCGCGCCGCCGCGGTTGAGCTCGCCGAGCAGCGCGGGGATGCCGCCGGCCCGGTGCACGTCCTCCATGTGGTATTTCGGGCTGTTGGGGGCGACCTTCGACAGGCAGGGCACCCGGCGCGAGACCGCGTCGATGTCCGCGACGCTGAAGTCGATCTCGGCCTCGCGGGCCGCGGCCAGCAGGTGCAGCACGGTGTTGGTCGAGCCGCCCATCGCCACGTCGAGGGCGACCGCGTTCTCGAACGCGTCGCGGCTCGCGATGGCGCGCGGGAGCACGGACTCGTCGTCGCCGTCGTAATACGACCGGGCCAGGTCGACGATCAGCGCGCCGGCGCGCTCGAAGAGCGCCTTGCGGGCCGCGTGCGTCGCCAGCGTCGAGCCGTTGCCGGGCAGGGCCAGGCCGATCGCCTCGGTCAGACAGTTCATCGAGTTGGCCGTGAACATGCCGGAGCAGGAGCCGCAGGTCGGGCACGCGGACCGCTCGATGGTGGCGAGCTGCTCGTCGGTGACGTTGTCGTTGGCGGCGGCGCTCATCGCGTCGACCAGGTCGAGCTTCTCGTGCACGACGCCCTCGATGGCGATCGTCTTGCCGGCCTCCATCGGGCCGCCCGAGACGAAGACCGTCGGGATGTTGAGCCGCAGCGCGGCCAGCAGCATGCCGGGGGTGATCTTGTCGCAGTTCGAGATGCAGACCAGGGCGTCGGCGCAGTGCGCGTTCACCATGTATTCCACCGCGTCGGCGATCAGCTCGCGGCTGGGCAGCGAGTAGAGCATGCCGCCGTGGCCCATCGCGATGCCGTCGTCCACGGCGATCGTGTTGAACTCGCGTCCGATGCCGCCGGCCGCGAACACCGCGTCGGCGACGAGGCCGCCCATGTCCTTGAGGTGGACGTGGCCGGGCACGAATTGGGTGAAGCTGTTGGCGATGGCGACGATCGGCTTGCCGAAATCGTCGTCCGTCATGCCGGTGGCGCGCCACAGGGCGCGCGCGCCGGCCATCGTCCGTCCGTGGGTCGAGGTCCGGGAGCGCAGCTCAGGCATTACTACATTCTGCCACCGCCGTTGCGGACCGCCTCCGCGCCGGGCAGCGCCCCGTCCACAGCGCGGGACGGTGAAGGTGAGTTTCGGTTCGAAACCGGTCGATCGGTCATCTCCCGAAAAGCCGTTCAGTACGGCAGAGTGTTCCCGTGCACTCACCGTCCGGCGTGGAGCTGGCCGGGCTGGCGAGCCTCCTGGTCGCGGTCCCGGCCGTCGCGCTGCTGGCCAACTCCGGCCGCCGGCACACCGGCGCCGCCCGCCGCGCCCACCTGCTGCTCGCCGCGGGCGCCGCCATCACCACGGCCGCCGCGCTGGCCGGACTGCTCAGCGACCTGTTCCTGGCGCAGCGGCCGGCGCAGCTCGGCTCGGCCGTCGCCGTCGCGATGGCGCTCGGCACGTCCACGCTGCTGGCGGGCACGCTCGTGCTGCCCGGCGCCGCGGAGAACGCCGGCGCGGCGTGGCGGCACCTGCTCGACGGCTGCGTCGTCGGCGCGGGGCTCTGGTTCGTCGGCTGGGTGCTGCTCTCCGAGCCGACCCGGATCCTCGGCGACCGCACGCCGGCGTCCGGCCTGTCCATCCTGATACCGGCGGGCGTCGCGTCGATCGCGACCGGGCTGACCGCGGTGCTGGCCGTGCACGCGCACCGGCCCCGGCACATCACGGTCCGGGTGGCGGCCGGGGTCACGCTGGTCGCCGTCGCGGCGACCGCCGTCTCCAGCGGGATCTGCCGCAGCTGGCCGGGCATCGTGCTGCTCGGCGCCGTGCTGCTGCCGGCGGGGCTCGTCGTGGTGGCCCACGCCGTCAAGATCGCCGACCGGCCGGTCGAGGTCCGGGGCGACATCACCCAGCGCAACACCGGCTACGCGTTCGTGCCGATGTCCGCAATGGTCGGCGCGCTCGGCTACCACCTCGCCGCCGGCGGCGTCTTCGACGTGTTCGGCTTCCTGGGCTTCAGCGTCGAGGGCTTCGCGCTGGTGGCCCGGCAGTACCTGGCGCTGGCCGACGTCAAGAGCTACACGCTGCGGCTGCGCCACCGGGAATCGCACTTCCGCGAGCTGGCGCACACCGACCCGCTGACCCGGCTGGCCAACCGCCGCGGCCTGGTCCGGGCGCTGCGCGAGCCCGCCGCCCGGGAGCGGCCGCGGGTGCTGATCGGCCTCGACCTGGACGGCTTCAAGAACGTCAACGACATGCGCGGGCACGACGTCGGCGACGCGGTGCTCGTCGAGGTCGGCGAGCGGCTGCGCGCCAACCTGCGCGACGGCGACGTGGCGGCGCGGCTCGGCGGCGACGAGTTCGCCGTGCTCATGTGGGCCACGCCCGAGGAGGCGATGCTCGCCGGCAAGCGGCTGCTCGCGGTGCTCGGCGAGCCCTACGACACCGAGGACGGCTCGGTCTTCCTGTCCGCGAGCGTCGGCGTCGCCGGCTCGCCCGCGCCGGGCGACACCGGCGAGCTGATGCGCGACGCCGACCTGGCGCTGCGCTATGCGAAGCAGCGCGGCAAGAACCGGGTCGAGCGCTATCAGCGGCGCTACGACGAGCTGCTGCGCCGGCACAGCGTGCTGGAGAGCGAGCTGCGCCACGCCATCGAGCGCGAGCAGCTGCGGCTGGTCTTCCAGCCGGTGGTGGCGCTGCCCTCGATGCGGCCGGTCGGCGCCGAGGCGCTGCTGCGCTGGCACCACCCCGAGCTGGGCGCGGTCCGGCCCGACGAGTTCATCCCGGTCGCCGAGGAGTCCGGCCTGATCAGCATGATCGGCTCCTGGGTGCTCGACCAGGCGTGCCGGCAGCTGTCCCACTGGCTGGCGGTCGGCCACGACGTCTGGGTGTCGGTGAACCTCTCGCCCAAGGAGCTGCACGCGGCCGACTACGCGGGCCAGGTCGCCGGCGTGCTCGAGAAGTACGGCGTGCCGCCGCAGCGCCTCGTGCTCGAGGTGACCGAGCACGCCGTGGCGACCGACATGGACGAGCTCATCCGGCGGCTGGCCGAGCTGCGCTCCACCGGCGTGCGGATCGCGCTCGACGACTTCGGCGCCGGGTATTCCTCGCTCGGGCAGCTGCGCAACCTGCCGGTGGACATCCTGAAGATCGACCACGCGCTGGTCGCCGAGCCGGAGTCGCGGACGGGCACGGCCGCGCCGCTCGTCGACGTCGTCGTGCGGCTCGGCCACCGGCTCGGGCTCGAGGTGCTGGCCGAGGGGATCGGCACGCCGGCGCAGCGGGCGATCGTCGAGGAGGCCGGCTGCCGGCTCGGGCAGGGCTCGCTGTTCGGGTGGGGCGTGCCCGCCGAGCACCTCGAGGCGCAGCTGGAGACCGCCCGTTCCTCGGGCGCCCGGCTGGTGCCGGTGCAGCGCGCCCGCCCGGCGACGCCGCCCAGCGCGCCGGCGCGCAGCCAAGTGATCATGCTCGGCCCGGGGATGCGGCAGGTCAGGGCGCTCCTGCCCACCGATCCGGCCTTCTCTGACGAGGAAGTTTCGCGGACGGGTGACCAGGATGTGAGATCAGTTGACGCACCCCGTGAGATGGGGCAGTCTTAGCCGCATGTGCTTGTCGTCCCGAGTACTTATGTGAGCGCACTCTCCCTCCACTAGGAGTGAGGAGAGTGCGCTAGGTCCCGTGCTTCGGCACGAGGACCTTTTTTGTTGCTCGCATAACTCGACGAACCGGCCCGCCGATCCCGAACGAAGGTCTGAATCGCCATGACGAGACCCACACCCGAGACCCTCGCCAACCGTGCCACCCCGGCCACCGTCGCGGCGGCTGCCGGCGCCCCGGCCGTAGTCACGGTGTCACCGACCCCCGCCAGCGGGGCCGGTTCGCTCGTGCGGTCGCTCGAGGCGCTCGGCGTCGAGGTGGCGTTCGGCATCCCGGGCGGGGCGATCCTGCCCGCCTACGACCCGCTGTACGACTCCAAGGTCCGGCACATCCTGGTCCGCCACGAGCAGGGCGCGGGGCACGCCGCCACCGGCTACGCGCAGGCCACCGGCAAGGTCGGCGTCTGCATCGCCACCTCCGGGCCGGGCGCGACGAACCTCGTCACCCCGATCGCCGACGCCTACATGGACTCGGTGCCGATCGTCGCGATCACCGGCCAGGTGGCCCGGCCCGCGATCGGCACGGACGCCTTCCAGGAGGCGGACATCCAGGGCATCACGCTGCCGATCACGAAGCACAACTTCCTGATCCAGACGCCCGACGAGATCCCGCAGATCATGGCGGAGGCGTTCCACCTCGCCTCCTCCGGACGCCCCGGGCCGGTGCTCGTCGACATCCCGAAGGACGTGCTGCAGGCGGCGACCACCTTCGCCTGGCCGCCCACGCTGGACCTGCCCGGCTACCGCCCGACCCTGCACCCGCACGGCAAGCAGATCCGCGAGGCGGCCCGGCTGATCGCCGCCGCCAAGCGCCCGGTGCTGTACGTGGGCGGCGGCGTGCTCAAGGCCGGCGCCACCGACGGGCTGCGCAAGCTCGCCGAGCTGACCGGCATCCCGGTCGTCACCACGCTGATGGCGCTCGGCGCGTTCCCCGACTCGCACCCGCAGCACCTGGGCATGCCCGGCATGCACGGCACGGTCCCGGCCGTGTACGCGCTGCAGAAGGCGGACCTGCTGGTCACGCTCGGCGCCCGCTTCGACGACCGGGTCACCGGCAAGCTCGACTCGTTCGCCCCCGAGGCGAAGATCGTGCACGCCGACATCGACCCCGCCGAGATCGGCAAGAACCGGCACGCGGACGTCCCGATCGTCGGCGACGCGCGGCACGTCATCGACGAGCTGATCGCGGCGGTCTCCGGCACCGCGGCCGGCACGGCCGCGTACGAGGCCTGGTGGGCGCAGCTCGACGACCTGCGCCGGCGCTACCCGCTGGGCTACGACGAGCCGACCGACGGCACCCTCGCCCCGCAGTACGTGATCGAGCGGATCGGCGAGCTGGTCGGCCCGGACGCGGTCTACGTGGCCGGCGTCGGCCAGCACCAGATGTGGGCGTCCCAGTTCATCCGGTACGAGAAGCCGGGCACCTGGCTCAACTCGGGCGGCGCCGGGACCATGGGCTACGCGGTGCCCGCCGCGATGGGCGCCAAGGTCGGCCGGCCCGACACCCAGGTGTGGGCGATCGACGGCGACGGCTGCTTCCAGATGACCAACCAGGAGCTCGCCACCTGCGCGCTGGAGGGCATCCCGGTCAAGATCGCGGTCATCAACAACGGCAACCTGGGCATGGTCCGGCAGTGGCAGACCCTGTTCTACGAGGGCCGCTACTCCAACACCGAGCTGGGCACCCACAAGCACCGCATCCCGGACTTCGTGAAGCTCGCCGAGGCGCTGGGCTGTGTCGGCCTGCGCTGCGAGAGCAAGGCGGACGTGGACGCGACGATCAAGGCGGCCCTGGAGATCAACGACCGGCCGGTGGTCATCGACTTCACGGTCGGCAAGGACGCCATGGTCTGGCCGATGGTCGCCGCCGGCACCAGCAACGACGAGATCATGTTCGCCCGGGACGTGCGCCCGAGCTTCGACGAGGACGACCTCTAACCATGATCGGCTACGGGATCGGATGGAAATGACGACCATGAACAAGCACACGCTGTCCGTGCTCGTGGAGAACAAGCCCGGCGTGCTCGCCCGGGTCTCGGGCCTCTTCTCGCGGCGGAGCTTCAACATCGATTCGCTGGCGGTAGGCGAGACGGAGAACCCGGACGTCTCCCGCATCACGATCGTGGTCAACGCCGACTCCTCACCCCTGGAGCAGGTGACCAAGCAGCTCAACAAGCTGGTGAACGTCCTGAAGATCGTCGAGCTGGACCCGCAGCAGTCGGTGCAGCGCGAGCTCCTGCTGGTCAAGGTGCGGGCCGACCGCACCGTGCGCGGGCAGGTCCTCGAGACGGTCGAGCTGTTCAGGGCGAAGGTGATCGACGTCGCTCCGGACACCCTCACGATCGAGGCGACCGGCAACCCCGACAAACTGGACGCGCTGCTGCGCGATCTCGAGCCGTACGGGATCAAGGAAATGGTCCAGTCCGGGCTGGTCGCCATCGGCCGAGGCTCGCGCTCGATCACCACCGGCCCCGCCCTGCGCGCGGCCTGACCAAACTGAAGTCTCAGATCTCAAGTGAGGAACTCATGACCGCGGAAGTGTTCTACGACGACGACGCCGACCTGTCCATCATCCAGGGACGCAAGGTCGCCGTTATCGGGTACGGCAGCCAGGGCCACGCCCACTCGCTGTCGCTGCGCGACTCGGGCGTCGACGTGGTGGTCGGCCTGAAGGAGGGCTCGAAGAGCCGGGCCAAGGCCGAGGAGCAGGGCCTGCGGGTGCTGACGCCCGCCGAGGCGTCCGCCTGGGCCGACGTCATCATGGTGCTCGCGCCCGACACCGCCCAGCGGAAGATCTACAACGAGTCGATCGCCCCGAATCTGTCCGCCGGCAAGGCGCTCTTCTTCGGCCACGGCCTCAACATCCGCTTCGAGCTGATCAAGCCGCCGGCCGACGTCGACGTGGCCATGGTCGCCCCGAAGGGCCCGGGCCACCTGGTCCGCCGCCAGTACGTGGACGGCAAGGGCGTTCCGGCCCTGATCGCGGTGGAGCAGGACGCGAGCGGCGCCGCGCAGGCGCTGGCCCTCTCCTACGCGAAGGCGATCGGCGGCACCCGCGCCGGCGTCATCAAGACCACGTTCAAGGAGGAGACGGAGACCGACCTGTTCGGCGAGCAGGCCGTGCTCTGCGGCGGCACGGCCGCGCTGGTGCAGACCGGCTTCGAGGTGCTCACCGAGGCGGGCTACGCCCCGGAGATCGCCTACTTCGAGTGCCTGCACGAGCTCAAGCTGATCGTCGACCTCATGTACGAGGGCGGCATCTCCCGGATGCGCTACAGCGTCTCGGACACCGCCGAGTTCGGCGACTACGTCAGCGGCCCGCGGGTGATCAACGCCGGCGTCAAGCAGGAGATGAAGAAGATCCTCGCCGAGATCCAGTCCGGCGAGTTCACCAAGGCGCTCATCGCCGACGACGAGGCGGGCGGCCCGGCCCTGGCCCAGTACCGCAAGGAAGGCGCCGAGCACCCGATCGAGGTCACCGGCCGGAAGCTGCGCGGCATGATGAGCTGGGTCGACCGGCCCATCACCGAAACGGCCTGACCTTTTCCCACCGGTAAGCATGCCGGGCCGGTGCGCCGCAAGGCTCACCGGCCCGGTTTTTTGCGTGACCAATCGACTACCTGAAACGTCGGCGTTACGTCCCGCTTACCAAAACGACGTCGTCATCGAATTGTGTACTGTTCGGACTCCGCTGGGCCGATGTCAGGCGGTACATTCCCGGTATGCGACTGGCTGATTCTTTCCGGAGTGAGCGCTTCGGCGCGGTCCGGATTCATGAGCTGCAGAGGGTGATCGAGCTCGACTCGGGCGCCCTGCACGATGCCGGCCGGCCCAGTCTTTCGGCTGGTAGCAGGGTCGTGCCACCCGAAGCATTGCGCGCTATCGAGTCGCAAATGGTAATCGTCGTCCCCTGCATGAATGAGACGCGAAGCGTCGTTGAAGGCGTGCTCTCCGGAATTCCCCACGACTGCCTCATTGTGCTGGTCTCCAACAGCGACAAGCTGCCGGTCGACAGCTACGAGAGCGAGGCGCAGACGCTCGAGCAGTTCTGCCGGCTGGCCGGCCGGTCGGCTGTCAGCGTCCATCAAAGGGATCCCGGACTGGCGGCCGCATTCAAGGCCGCGGGGATGGAGGAGTTGATCGGCGAGGACGGCCTGGTGCGCGCCGGCAAGGGCGAGGCGATGCTGATCGGCATGGCCCTGGCGGCGATGACGGGCCGCCGCTACGTGGGCTACGTCGACGCCGACAACTACGTGCCGGGCGCCGTCCACGAGTACTGCAAGGCCTACGCCGCCGGGCTGCACCTGGCCGACAGCCCGTACTCGATGGTCCGGATCTCCTGGCACTCCAAGCCGAAGCTGCGCGACGGCCGGCTGTTCTTCAGCCGCCGGGGCCGCAGCTCGGAGATCACCAACGAGTGGCTCAATCGCTTCCTCGCCGAGTATTCCGGCTTCGGCACGGAGGTGATCGCCACCGGCAACGCCGGCGAGCACGCGATGAGCCTCGACCTGGGCCTCAAGCTGCGGCTGGCCGGCGGTTTCGCCGTCGAGCCGTACGAGTACATGGACCTCTTCGAGCAGTTCGGCGGGGTGCTGGACTGCGCCAGCCCGGACGTCATGAGCAGCTCGGTGCCGGTGCTGCAGATCGAGACCCGCAACCCGCACTTCCACGACAACAAGGGCGAGGAGCACGTGCAGGGCATGCGGATGCAGGCCCTGAACGTCGTCTACCACTCGCCGGTGACCCTGCCGCCGGTGCGCCAGGCGATCATCGATTTCATGGTGGCGCAGGGCGCGCTGGAGATCGGCCAGGAGCCGCCGCGCGAGCGGGTCTACCCGCCCGTCGGCGGCCTCGACCTGGAACTGCTCTACGACGGGCTGGACGCCGAGGCGCTCAGCTTCCGCCAGTTCGACGGCCGGGCGTCGGCGGGCTACACCGCCGCGCCACCGATCGAGCGGGACTCGATTCCCCTCCCGGCTGCCTGAGACGGCCGGTCAGGCCTGTGGCTTCTCCCGGGGCTCGGCCGGCGCGGGCTGCGGTGCCGGGGGCGCGGACCACGCCTGCGCGGCGTCGGGCCAGGCCTGCTGCCGCGGGTACTGGTACTGCGGCGGCGCGCCCCACTGCTGCTGCGGCGGCGGGTGGTGCCCGGCCCAGCCGCCCTGCGGATACCCCGCGGCCGCGGGCGGCGTCGTCAGGTCCTGCAGCCAGTCCCGCTCCGCCTCGGCCCAGACCCGGCGGGCGGCCAGGTAGGGCGGCCCGTGGCCGAACAGCGGCACGAGCAGCACGCCGAGCCCCAGCACGACGGCGAGCACGCCGACCCGCAGGCCGTCGGTGTCCGAGTCGGTGGACACCGCGCTGACCAGGAAGATCAACCCGGCGAGCAGGACCAGGCCGCCGACCGCCATCGGCCCGATCGTGTTGCCGTTGCGCACCATCGACCAGGCGACCGCGGCGACGACGGCGGCGCTCATGGCGAGCCCGGCGGCGCCCAGCCCCTCGGCCGTTGCCTCGCCGACGCCGTCCTCGTAGTACGAGTTGTTCGTGAGGGTCAGCAGGGCGCCGAGCAGCAACAGCAGCGCGACGAGGCCGAGCAGCGACGCGGTGACCGCGACGGCGAAGGGCACCCGTCGCGGCGGCTCGGGAATGGTGGGCCCGAGGTCCTGGTCGGTTTCCTCGGCGTCGGTGGGGGCTTCAGCCATGCCGAGGAGGCTATCGGCAACCCGGCCCACCGGGAGTCCCACGGCGGGCCGGAGGTTTCTCCACTTGTGATGCCGGTCACCGTAGGATGACGGCCCGCCCAGGTCGCCGGTCCGCCTAGGATCGCTGAAAGGTCCGGCGGCCGGCCGCCCGCGAGACAAGCTGTGGAGACATATGACTCCCGTAGTACTGATCGCTGAGGAACTGGCCCCCGCCGCCATCGACGTGCTGGCACACGACTTCGACGTCCGTCACGTCGACGGCACCGATCGCGCGACGCTGCTCGCGGCGCTCGCCGACGCGGACGCGATCATCGTCCGCAGTGCCACCCAGGTCGACGCCGAGGCGGTCGCCGCCGCGCCGCGGCTGAAGGTCATCGCCCGCGCCGGCGTCGGCCTCGACAACGTCGACGTGCCCGCCGCCACCGGGCGCGGCGTCATGGTGGTCAACGCGCCGACCTCCAACATCGTCTCGGCCGCCGAGCAGGCGATCGCGCTGTTGCTGGCCGTCGCCCGGCACACCGCCAGCGCCAGCACCTCGCTCAAGAACGGCGAGTGGAAGCGGAAGAAATACACCGGCGTCGAGGTGCAGGGCAAGACCGTCGGCGTCGTCGGGCTGGGCCGCATCGGCGTGCTCTTCGCGCAGCGGATGGCCGCGTTCGGGACCCGGTTGATCGCCTACGACCCCTACATCCAGCCGGCCCGGGCCGCGCAGCTCGGCGTGCGGCTGGTCGGCCTCGACGAGCTGCTGCGCGAGAGCGACTTCATCTCGGTGCACCTGCCGCGCACCGCCGAGACGCTCGGGCTGATCGGCGAGAAGGAACTGGCCACGGTCAAGCCCGGGGTGCGGATCGTCAACGCGGCCCGCGGCGGCCTGATCGACGAGCGGGCGCTGGCCGAGGCGCTGGCCGAGGGCCGGGTCGCCGGCGCCGGGATCGACGTGTTCGTGACCGAGCCGACCACCGACTCGCCGCTGTTCGCCTTCGACAACGTGGTGGTCACCCCGCACCTGGGCGCCTCGACCGCCGAGGCGCAGGACAAGGCCGGCCTGTCGGTCGCCCGCAGCGTCAAGCTGGCGCTGCAGGGCGAGTTCGTGCCCGACGCGGTCAACGTGCAGGCCGGCGGCATCGTCGACGAGGACGTGCGGCCACTGCTGGCGCTCGCCGAGAAGCTCGGCAAGGTCTTCACCGCGGTCGCGGGCGGGATCGCGGCGAGCGTGACCGTCGAGGTGCGCGGCGAGATCGTGTCGCACGACGTCGCGGTGCTCAAGCTCGCCGCGACCAAGGGCCTCTTCACGTCCGTGGTGGAGGAGCAGGTCACCTACGTCAACGCACCGCAGCTCGCCGCCGACCGGGGCGTCGAGGTCGAGCTGATCGTCGACCACGAGATCTCCGATCACCACAACCTGGTGACCGTGCGGGGTGCGCTGCCGGACGGCCGCACGGTGAGCGTGGCGGGCACCGTCACGGGCACGGGCACCCGCGAGGCCCGCAAGCTCACCCAGGTCGACGAGTTCGACCTGGAGATGGACGCCGGCGGCGTGCTGCTGTTCTTCCGCTACGCGGACCGGCCGGGCATGGTCGGCGCGATCGGCACGATCCTGGGCGAGGCGGGCGTCAACATCGCCGCGATGCAGGTGGCCCGGCGCGAGGCGGGCGGCGAGGCGCTGATGGCGCTGACCGTCGACTCGTCGGTGGACGCCGAGCTGTTCTCGGCGGTCGCCGCGGCGGTCGGCACCGCGAAGGGCAGCATCGTGGACCTGCGGGACGAGGACTAGCTGGACTTGACCGGCGGGGGATAGACCGTGCCGTCCTGCAGGTCCAGCAGGTCGAGGTTGAGCTCGCCGGCGAGCCGCTCGATCGTCTCGAGCACCACATCGGGGCAGTTCTCGTCCAGCCGCATGTGAATGTGGTCCGCCGCGGCGTGCAGCGGGGCGCTCGCCCAGGGCGAACCGGCCTGCGTCGCGCGCGGGCCGCGGTCGGGATAGTGGCTGGTCAACGCGTCATAGAAGGCCACGACGCGCGGGTCGGCCGGGCGCTGGGGGTGCTCGCCGCGGGCGCACCGGTCGTTGGCCGCACGCACGTCATCAGGCATGTCCGTGTTGTTCAGGGCCCACACCACGAGGTCGAAACTCACCGGCGCATGGTGCCATACCGTCGGCCAACCGACTCAGTTGTCGCCCCGACACGCGGGGGATGCGTCTTGCGCGACATTAGTCCGCATCGCTAGCGTTGGTCCTGCCGCGCGGGCTACGCGGGCGTGTCTTCGGGTGACACTTCCGTGGTCGCTCCATGCGGTGGATGCACCCCCGGCGGACGCGAGCCACGCGTACCTGTCGTGACAGCCCCCGCGATCGTTGCCGCGATCGGCGGGGGTTGTTCGCGTCCGCACCCCTTAACGACTCCTCACCCACACTGTGGGACCGTTGTGCCAGAGGCCGGGACAGCGGCTAGGGTCATCCGGGTCGTGACTATTGAGGGAGTTGACGTGGCGGTGGCGCGGATCGCGGTGGTGGCCGGAGACGGCATCGGAACCGAGGTGACCGCGCAAGCGTGCAAGGTGATCGAGGCCGTCCTCCCCGGCGTGGAGTTCGACGACTACGACCTGGGCGCCCGCTTCTACAACCGCACCCACGAGGTGCTGCCGCAGGCCATCCAGGACGAGCTCGCGGCGCACGACGCCATCCTGCTCGGCGCCATCGGCGATCCCAGCGTCCCGCCGGGCGTCCTCGAGCGCGGCCTGCTGCTCAAGCTCCGTTTCGACTTCGACCAGTATGTGAACCTGCGCCCGTCCCGGCTCTGGCCCGGCACGACCAGCCCGCTGGCCGGCATCAAGGCCGGCGAGATCGACATGGTCGTGGTCCGCGAGGGCACCGAGGGCCTCTACGTCGGCGCCGGCGGCGTCCTGCACCGGGACACCCCCGCCGAGATCGCCACCGAGGAGAGCCTGAACACCCGGCACGGCGTCGAGCGGGTCATCCGCGACGCCTTCGCCCGCTCGCGGCGCCGCGAGCGCCGCCACCTCACCCTCGTGCACAAGACCAACGTGCTCACCCACGCCGGCGGGCTCTGGGCGCGCACCTTCGCCGCCGTCGCCGCCGAGTTCCCCGACGTGACCACGGAATACCAGCACATCGACGCCGCGAGCATGTTCATGGTGAGCAACCCGCAGCGCTTCGACGTCGTGGTGACCGACAATCTCTTCGGTGACATCCTCACCGACATCGCCGCTGCCGTGACCGGCGGCATCGGCATGGCAGCCAGCGGCTCCGTCAACCCGGAGCGCAAGTACCCCTCGACCTTCGAGCCGGTGCACGGCTCGGCGCCGGACATCGCCGGCCAGGGCATCGCCGACCCGGCGGCCGCCATCCTCTCCGCCTCGATGCTGCTCGAGCACCTCGGTCACGCCGACGAGGCCCGCCGAGTAACCGAGGCGGTCGCGGCCGAGGTCGCGTCCCGCACGCCGGGCGCGCCGCTGCGTACCGCCGAGGTCGGAGACCGGGTCGCCGCCACCGCGGCCGCCTGACCCTCACTCGTCACTCGCCACCCCCGCCGTGCCCCTCGGGCCGGCGGGCGTTGGCGCTCACCCGATGGTCGGCTTTGAACGACCGTTCGGGGTAAGTTCATGGAGCCCTGCGGGTGCTACCTCTTTATTTTTCGTGACAGAAAGCAGGTCAACTGCCATGAGTGGTGGTGACAACCTCGACTTCGAGATCCGTCCGAACCCGGCGCCCGTAAGCGACGCGGAGCGGGCCACGCGGCTCACCAACCCAGGCTTCGGCCGGGTCTTCACCGACCACATGGTCACCATTCGCTATGCGGAAGGCAAGGGCTGGTATGAGCCCAGGGTGGAGGCGCGCGCGCCGATTCCGATGGACCCGGCCTCGGCCGTGCTGCACTACGCACAGGAGATCTTCGAAGGCCTGAAGGCCTACACGACGCCGGACGGCGGCGTGGCGCTGTTCCGCCCGGACGCCAACGCCGCGCGCTTCGGCCAGTCGGCCCAGCGCATGGCGATGCCGGTGGTGCCGCAGGCCGCGTTCCTGGAGTCGCTGCGCCAGCTCATCACGATCGACCGGAAGTGGATTCCGCAGGGCGAGGAGGGCAGCCTCTACCTGCGGCCGTTCGCGTACGCCAGCGAGGTCTTCCTCGGCGTTCGCCCGGCGATGGAGTACCTCTACCTGGTGATCGCCTCGCCGGTGGGCGCCTACTTCAGCGGCGGGGTCAAGCCGGTCACCGTGTGGATCACCCCCGACTACACCCGTGCGGCCCCCGGCGGCACCGGCGCCGCGAAGTGCGGTGGCAACTACGCCGCCGGCCTGTCGGCGCAGGCCGAGGCGATCGAGCACGGCTGCGACCAGGTGGTCTACCTGGACGCGGTCGAGCGCCGCTACGTCGACGAACTCGGCGGGATGAACATCGTCTTCGTGCAGGACGACGGCTCGCTGGTGACGCCGCCGCTGACCGGCACGATCCTGCCCGGCATCACCCGCGACTCGATCCTCACGCTGGCCCGGCGGGCCGGCCGCCGGATCGAGGAGCGGCAGGTCAGCTTCGACGAGTGGCGCGACGGCGCCGCGTCGGGCCGGATCCGCGAGGCGTTCGCGTGCGGCACCGCCGCGGTGATCACGCCGATCGGCACGGTCCGCCACCCGGACGGCGAGTTCATCGTCGCGGACGGCGGCTCGGGCGAGGTCACGATGTCGCTGCGCCAGGAGTTGTCGGACATCCAGCGCGGCCGGGCCGAGGACCCGTTCGGCTGGGTGCACAAGGTTTTCTGAGTTCGATCCGGTCGACGGGCGCCCCCGGGGGGGGCGCCCGGGCCCGGGGGGCCGCCCGGGGTTGGGCCCCGGGGGCCGCGGGCGGGGCGGGGGGCCCCAGCGCCCGGCCGGAACAAAAACCCCCCCCGGCAGGGGGGGCGCGGGCGG
>NZ_JBEZXZ010000198.1:0-16435 GCF_040638275.1 Actinoplanes sp. NPDC026623
CCCACCCCACCCGCGCCGCCGTCCGCAGCACGAATGCCCGCCGCGCCACGAGCGGCCACCCCACCCGCGCCGCGCCCAGCACCACAAATGCCCGCCGCACCGCCAGCGGCCACTCCACCCACGTCATCCGCCGCACCACGCGTGTCTGCCGGGCCGCGAGCGGTCACCCCGCCCGTGCCGCGCCCCGCACCACGAATCCCCACCCCACCCGCAGCACCCTCTGCACGACGAAGGCCTGCCGCACCGCCAGCGGCCACCCCACCCGCGCCGCGCCCAGCAACACAAATACCCACCCCACCCGCAGCACCCCGAAGGCCCGCCGCACCGCCAACGGCCACCCCACCGGCGTCGGCCTCTGCACCACGAAGCCCTTCCACTCCGCGGCCTGGTCTCGCACCGCAGCCGAACCAGCCGCCACAGCACCCGACGGCACCGATCCCGGCACCGATCCGACAACCCCGATCAACCCAATCACCAGCCGCCCACCACCACCGGCAGAACACCCCTCCCCGCAGACACCGCCACCCCCGACATCACCTCAGCAGCCCTGGACGACATCACACGCACCGACAACACCGACCATCGCGATGCCGCCGCAGTGCGTGCCACCACCAGCTCACGACGGACCCGCCGGGGCAGAGAGTCAGCCAGCAACGACCCGACGGGCGCGACCGACACCCTCCCCAGCCACCCCGCCGCCAGCACGACCGACACCCTCCCCAGCCACCCCAGCCACCCCACCGGTGAGGCTTCCGGCGTCACCTCGGCCGCGATCGGGTCCCGGCGGGTACTCCCTGAATGAAGGTGGCCACTGCGAGACAGTGGGCACGGTGACACTCGGCCATTTCCGGCAAGCCCGGGTCCGCGACGATCACCGTGCGAACGCCAGCTCAAAGCCCAACAGAACCCATCTCCCGTCATACCGATATTCGATACCTGCGCGATGGGTGAAACGGGCCAGCCCGCGATGGGTGAAACGGGTCGCCTCGCGAGGGACTAAACAGACCGCCTCGCGAGGCGTTAACCGGGTCGCCTCGCGAGGAGTTAACCGGGTCGCTGCAGCGTGGGTGAAATGTGCGGCGCGGATGGTTCGCCGCGATCGTGCGTCTCCGGAATGCAGATATCGGAGACCAATTTTTGACGACGCGAAATATGCACTCACATCGGCCGCCAGCGAGCGCCCGCCACGCAGTCAGGCGTTGTCGCCTTGGCCTGCGCTTCGCACGGTCGCCATGAGGCGTGCCGGCCCGGGTGCAAGGTTGACTTTGACGACAGGGCCGTTTGGCTCTCTATCGATCATGATCCGCTGGGACAGAAGCTAGTGCGTCCAGCCGATGAAGCGGTCGAACAGCTCCGACGGCGGGCCCTGGGGCAGGTCGGGTATCGCCTCGTCCATGTTGGCCCACATGAGGATGGCAAGCTGCACCCGATCCATCTCCCCCGCCAGGCGCTCGCGCGCCGGATCGCAGGGCCAAGGGTTGCCGCAGGACCGGCAGTCCCAGGACGGCCGCTCGGCGGCATGGTCCCCCGCATCCCCGATCTCACTCACCGAGCCGGCCCACGGGTGCGCGGTTCGCCGTCGAGGCCGGCCCTGCCGCGGGTGGTCCGGTGGCATCCCCCCGGCCTAATCGACGGGTGCCCATCGCGCGGCCCGGCCCGGCGGGCACCTCGGGGAGCGCGGAGGCGCCGCGGGCCGCCACCCGGTTCGTCCATAGGGGATGCGCCGGATCCGGGCGGGTGGAAGGCATCTTCCGCCTCGAGCTGTGCCGCACATTGCCCCTTCCGTGGAGGGATCCAGGTCCCTCCGCCGCCCGCTAGCCGTGCAGTCATTTTGCGCACGCAATTTGATCTGGTCAATGACAGTGAGGCATTTCGCTCTCACAAACGGTCACCACAAGCCGGCGATCAAGGTGACCGGGTAGTGCAGAATGCCTGCGTGGACAGTCCGACGTTCGTGAGGTTCCAGCTCGGCGCCCAGCTCCGCCGGCTGCGAGACGAAGCCAAGCTGACGGCCGAGCGCGCCGCCGCGGTCATCGAGGTCTCGCCCAGCACCCTGCGCCGGATCGAATCCGGCCGGGTGGGCATCAAGGGTCCGGCCCTCGGCGCGCTGCTCGGTGAGTACGGGGTCACCGAGCCGGAGCTGCGCGAGACCCTGCTGACGATGGCGCGCGAGGGCAAGCAGCGCGGATGGTGGGCGAAGTACAGCGACCTGCCGCAGGTGTACCGCCAGTACATCGGCCTGGAGTCGGCGGCCGACGAGATGCAGAACTTCGAGACCATCGTCGTGCCCGGCCTGCTGCAGACCGAGGCGTACGCGCACGCGATCACCAGCCGGGAGGCCTCGCAGCCGACGCCGGACGCCATCGCCCAGCGCGTCGCCGTACGCATGGAGCGCCAGAAGCTGATCACCAGCGGCCGGCTGCGCTTCGTCGCCGTCATGGACGAGGCGGTCCTGCACCGCCAGATCGGGGGCGCGGACGTCATGTACGAGCAGCTTTCGGCCATGCTCGAGGCCGCCGAGCTGCGAAACGTCACGCTGCAGGTGATTCCGTTCCGGGAGGGCGCGTACGCCTCGATGCTGTCAAGCTTCGCCATCCTCATCTTTCCGGACATCCCAGGAGTGGTTTACATCGAGGGGCTCACCGGGGACCTCTACGCCGAGGGCGACGACGTGCAGCGATGTACCACAGTGTTCAACGACCTGCGCTCTTCCGCGTTGTCGCCAACTGCCTCAACTGCGATGATCAGGAAGATCCGCGACGCGGAGCACCAGCCATAGGAGTCATGATGCTCGACCAAAACTGGCGTAAGAGCACGCGCAGCGGCGGTAACGGCCAGTGCGTCGAGGCCCGTCACCGTCCGGACGGAACCGTGCAGGTGCGGGACAGCAAGGACAGGACCGGCCCGGTGCTCACCTTCACCGCCGGCGGGTGGACCGCCTTTCTCGACGGCGCACGACGGGGCGAGTTCAGCCGCTGATCGGCGGCGGGGCGGCGCCGGGGATCCGCGCGATCGTCACCGTGTCCTCGACGTGGTTCCGCTCGAGGACAAGGCGTTGATCCGGGCGATACAGCCACAGCAGCGCGGCCGTCGCCAGGATGGCCTCCACCCGGTCGGACGTCTCGGACGCGCTCAGCAGCACGCTCGGAAGCGAGAGGCTGCCCCAGGTGATGATCACGTCACCGTCGTCGCGCAGGTAATCCTCGATCGCGCGCCCGCCGCACCGTTCGGTGCGGATCACCAGGTCCCGGGGCACCGACGCCCATGCGACGGAGGCGTCGCGCTCCTGCGGAAATCGTTGAAGGCTCGCCCGGTCGACCTGCCGGTGTTCGTCGAAACTCAGGAGGCGCACCCCGGGACGCCCCACCCACATCAGCAGCCGCGGGTCCTCGGCCGGGGCGCGAACCACCCTGACCAGGGATCGCGGCAACCGGTGGACGTCGGTGGCACAGAACTCGCCGGCAGTCACGGTCGGGCGGCGCCATCCCCCCTGGAAGGGCGCCGCCCGAACTCCGTGCCGCGGACTACTTGGTCGCGCCCGCGGTGAGGCCGGACTGGATCTGCCGCTGGAAGAACGCGTACACGATGATCATCGGCAGGATGGAGAGGGTGAGGGCCGCGAAAAGCGCGGCCCAGTTGGCCTGATAGCCCGCCGAGACCGAGATGTTCGCGATGCCCTGGGTGAGCACCCACTTCTTCTCGGCTCCCGCGCCCTGCATGATCGCGATCGGCAGCAGGTACTGGTTCCACTGGCCGACGATGTTGAAGATCGTGATGCTGACCAGGCCGGACTTGGCCATCGGCAGCATCACCTGGAAGAACAGCCGGGTGTGCGAGGCGCCGTCGACGATCGCGGCCTCGGCGATCTGGTTCGGCAGCGTCTTGAAGAACGCCGTCATGAAGAAGACCGTGAACGGCAGCGAGTAGGCGATGTAGACCAGGATCAGGCCGGTGTAGGTGTTCAGCAGGCCGAGGTTCTGCAGGATCAGGAACAGCGGCACCAGGGCCAGGAAGACCGGGAAGGCCAGGCCCGAGACGAACAGGTAGTAGATGAAGCGGTTGCCGAAGAACCGGTACCGGGCCAGCACGTAGGCGGCCATCGAGCCGAACAGCATCGTGCCGGCGGTGCTGATCGCCACCACGAAGACGCTGTTGAGGAAGTAGCGCCCGACGTTCGCCTCGCTCCACGCCGTCTTGTAGCTCTCGAAGGAGAGCTGGCTGGGCAGGCTGAACGGCGCGTGCGTGAAGATCTCGGTGTTGCTCTTGAACGACGCGAGGATCACCCAGATCAGCGGCGCGATGACCATGATGCCCCAGATCGCCAGGGCGACATGGGCGAAGCCGCTGAACAGCTTGATCTCGCGCTTCTCGCGGCCCGCTTCCGTGGTGTGGCGCGAGCCGGCGCGCGACGCCTTGCCCTGCGGGGTGACCGTGCTGTCGGAACTCATCAGGTTTGTCATCGTAGGCTCCCGGTCCGGCTCACAGCTCGATCGCGTCGCGCCGGGTGACCCGCAGGGTCAGCGCCGCGAACGTGATGGTGAGGAAGAACAGCACGACGCCCATGGCCGAGGCGTAGCCGAACTGCGCGTAGTTGAAGGCGTTGCGGTAGATCTCGAGGCCGAGCACCGTGGTCGCGCCGTCCGGGCCGCCGCTGTCCACCGACATGATGCTGACGAGGGCGAACGCGTCGAAGGCGGCGATGCCGAGGTAGACCCAGGCGACCTGCATGGTGTTCCACAGCAGCGGCAGCGTCACCTTGAAGAACAGCGTGCCGCGGGTGGCGCCGTCGAGCGCCGCGGCCTCGTAGATCTCGGTCGGGATGGAGCCCATGCCCGCGGAGAAGAGCACCACGTAGAAGCCGACGGCCTGCCAGATGAGCACCGCCAGGATCGACCACAGCGCCAGGTGCTTGTCCGCCAGGAACAGCACCGGGCCGGTGCCCAGCTGGTTCAGCATGCCGTTGATCAGGCCACTGTCGTCGGGCGCGTAGACCCGGGAGAAGATGACCGCCACCAGGGCCAGGGCCAGCAGCTGCGGGAAGAAGAAGATCACCCGGTAGAACTTCGAGCCCCAGACCCCGCGGGTACGGCCGCCCTTGGACCCGCCGCCCACGTTGAGCAGGAACGCGAAGAAGAGCGCCAGGATGATCGTGATCAGCGGGAGGAAGACCAGCAGCAGGACGTGGTGCCGGATCGCCTTCCAGAAGGTGTCGTCGTGGAACAGCTTCACGAAGTTGTCGAAGCCGATGTAGCTGACGTCCGGCGAGAAACCCCGCCAGTTGGTGAACGACAGCTGGAACGCCTGGACGTACGCCGCAATCACGAACGTCGCATAGATGGCCACCGGCACGATCAGGAAGCCAATGATGAACGGGTACCTGCCGTGCTTCATGGTTCTCTTGCTCCGTTCGTGATTGCGGATACGTCTTTCAGCGGTGGATCAGCGGGAGAACTTCTCGATCGAGGAGTCCGCCTTGATCGCGTCGGCGGCCTTCTGCATCCGCGTGACGAACTTGTCGGCGGTGCCACCCTGGTAGAACAGCTCGTTCGTGGCGGCGCGAAGCTCGTCGTCCAGCTTCTTGTACCAGGTGTCGAAGCGGAAGCTGAAGGTGTCCGCGCCAGCCGCACCGAGGGCCTTGTTGCCCGAGGTGAGGCCGGGGCTGATCTCCATGCCGTCGGTGGCGCCCGCGACGACGGTCAGCGTCTTGGTGAGCTGCGTGAAGCCGATGGCGCCGGCCTTCGACAGCATGTGACGCAGGTACTCCATGCCGCCCCGCGGGTTCTTGCCCTTGCTGGCGACGAAGTACTGCTCGCCGGCCGCGGCGTAGAGCGCGGTGACGGGCAGCTTGTCGGCGGCGGTGACGCTCGGGATCGGCATGAGCTGGTAGTCGAAGCCGGCCGGGGTGTCCTTGGCCTGCTCGTTCTCGAGCCAGGATCCGGACGGGTAGAGGCCGACCTTGTACTGGTTGTGCTGGAGCTGAACCTCGGTGTGCTTGAGTCCGAGGAACGCCTTGTTGGAGTACTTGGCGCCGACCTCGGCCCACGCGGTGGCGGCCTGCTTGACGGCGTCGTTCGTCCAGGCACCGTCCTCGAGGTTGTCGATGTTCTTCAGGATGTCGGCGCCACCGATCTTGGCGGCGCTGGTGAGGAGCACCGTGTACATGTAGTACGGCGCGTTCGCACCGGCGTAGCCGAAGGGCGTGATGCCCTTGCCCTTCATCTTCTCGAGCAGCGCGGTGAAGTCCGCCCAGGTCGTCGGCGCGGTCCAGCCGTTGTCCTTGAACAGCTTGCCCGAGTACCAGAGACCGAAGACGGTGAAGGCGTAGTTCAGGACGTACGGCTTGTCCTTGAACGTGCCCTGCTCGACCGTGCCGGGGATCAGGGTGTCCTTGACGGTCTTGCCGGCGATGTCCAGCGACGGGGCCGCGAACAGGTCGGTCAGGTCCTGGACCTGGCCGGCCTGGACGAGGGCGCCCTGGTCCATCAGCTTCGAGCCGGAGTTGTTGACCATGTCCGGGGGGTTGCCCGCGGTGAACCGCGGCTGCACGACCGTCGCGATCTCCTCGGCCTGGCTGAACGCGACCTTGGATTTCGGGAACAGCTTGTTGTAGGACGGGATGTGCACGTCGGTCGCGTACTTGGTGCCGAGGCCGCCGTTGAAGATCACGATCTCCAGCGGCTCATCCTCCTTGATGCCCAGCGGGTTGGTCGCGGACACCGTGCCGGCCGGCTTCTCGGCGTTGTCGTCCTTGTCGTCGCCGCCGCCGACGCAGGCGCTCAGCATCGTGACGGCGGGGGTGGCGAGCAGGCCGACGGCGGCGGCCCGGCGCAGCAGCGTGCGGCGGTCGACCTCAGGCTTAAAAATCTCGGACATTCACTTCTCCTCTGGGTGTTGATGCGGTGCTAGTCAGCCCTTTACGGCGCCAGCCGTCAGGCCCGTTGCGATGTTGCGCTGGATGATCAAGAAGAAGATGACCACCGGGAGGGCGGTCAAGATCGACCCAGCCATGAGCGGGCCCCAGAAGGTGCCACGGCTCGTCTGGTTCTGCAACAGCCAGGCCATCAGGTTCTGGTGCGCCTGGTCGTTCAGTGTGTTGATGATGATGAATTCGTTCCAGGCCTGGATGAAGCCGTACACCGAGGTCGCGACCAGGCCGGGGCCGGTAAGCGGCAGGATGATCTTCCAGAAGATCTGGAAGCGGCTGGCGCCGTCGATCGCGGCGGCCTCGTCCAGCTCGCGCGGGATCGCGCTGATGAAGCCGCGCAGCGTCCAGACCGTGTACGGCAGGATCAGCACGACGTAGACCAGCGCGATGCCCAGCAGGCTGTTGGTGAGATCCGCCTTCTGCAGCATCAGGAAGAGCGGAATCAGGATCGCGACGAACGGCACCATCTGTACCGACAGGACGACGAGGATGATCGCCTTACGGCCGTAGAACCGGAACCGGGCGATGGCCAGCGCCGCGAGGAAGCCGACGAGCAGCGCGCCGACGACCGCGCTGCACGTGATGATCACGCCGTTGACCAGGTTCCCCTGGAAGTGCGGGGCGTTGAAGGCCGACTTGAAGTTGTCCAGCGTGAACGTGTGCGGGAAGAACGTGGGATCGAACTGGAGGATCTCCGGCGCCGGCTTGAACGCGGTGTTGACGACCCAGTAGACCGGGAAGAACATCACGATCGCGAAGAGCACCCCGAGCGTGTTCGCGGCGATCGTGCCGGCCGCGCTGCGGCCGACGGTCGGCGTGTCCGACTCGCGGGACTTGCGGCGCCGCTTGCGTACGGCGGTCTGCGGTGCGGTGGCGACCATCAGTCCACGTCTCCGATCTTGAACATCTGGCGCATGTAGAACGCCATCACGCCGAGCAGCATGAGCACCGTGACGACCGCGGCGGCCGAGCCCAGACCGTAGTTGTTGTTCTTGAACGCCGTGCTGTAGGCCCAGGTCGCGAGCACCTGGTACTCCTCCTCGGGCCGGCCGTTGCGCACGACGTAGACCTGGGTGAAGAGGCCGAAGTTCCAGATCACCGAGAGCGTCGTGACGATGATCAGCAGCGGCTTGAGGATCGGGATCGTGATCGAGCGCAGCGTCTGCCAGGCGGAGGCACCGTCGACGGTGGCCGCCTCGAGCAGCTCCTTGGGCACCTGGGTGAGGCCGGCGTTGAGGGTGATCGCGATGAAGGGGATGCCGGCCCAGACCACGATCGCGGTGATCACGATCCAGCCCTGTATCGGGTCGGCGAACCAGCTGTGGTTGGCGAAGTCGACGCCGGGCAGCAGGTCGATCAGGTAGTTCAGGACGCCGAAGTCGGAGTCGACGAGCCAGCGGAAGGTCTGCGTGGCGACCAGCTGCGGCATGGCCCAGACGAACATCATCGCGACGATCATGGCGATCCGCACGCTCGGCGCGACCCGGCGCATCAGCAGCGCGACGGCGAGCCCGAGGATCACCGTGATCAGCACCGACGCCACGGTGAACGCGACCGTGCGGGCGACGACCTCGTAGAAGGTCTGGTTCGTGAAGATCTTGACGTAGTTGGCGAGGCCGATGTTCTCCGGCGGCAGGTTGCCGAACAGCTGGCGCAGCCCGAGGCTCTGGAACGACAGGATGACCATCCGGACCAGTGGGTAGCCCAGCAGTCCGGCGAGCAGCAACAGGGCGGGCAGGGTGAGCGCGAGGGGCGCGAACCCGGCTCTCGTTGCCGAACGACGCCTGCCCTTGGCGCGCCCATCCGCCGGGTCCGGCGCCGCCGGCTGCTGCACCGGGGCGGACGGGGAGTCGACGACGGTCATCGGTCCCTTACCTCTCTTACGTGGTCAGTGAGGTGCCGGGTCGTGCCGCCCGCCCGGGGGCGGGCGGCACGATCTCGTCAGCTGGCGTTGAGGATCTCGTTGATCTTCGCGTCGGCTTCCTTGGCGGCGTCGGGCACCGTTGCCTTACCGGTGGCGATGCTCGCCAGCATGTTCTGCAGCACGTTCGCCGACTCGACGTCCGACCACTTCGGCGCCATCGGGACGAACCAGGTCTCCTTGGCGGCCTGCGCGGTCGCCTCGTTGCCCTTAACGGCCGCGGCCTTGTCCAGCAGGGTGGTCGCGTTGGGCAGGACACCCTTGGCGATCAGGCCCTCCTGGGACTTGGTGTCGGTGAAGATCTGGGCCCACTTGGCGGCCAGGTCGGCGTTCGGGCTCTTCGCCGTGACGGCGACGTCCGAACCGCCGAGGAAGGACGGGATGCCGGGCAGCGGCGCGGTCGCGACCTTGCCGTTGACCTTCGTCTTGACCTTCGCCGAGGCGGGGTCGTTGGGGTCCTTCGGCTGCTCCTGCACCGCGCCGAGCTCCCAGCCGTTGCCGTAGATCATGCCGGACTTGCCCTGCGCGTAGACCGCGTCCTGGTCGCTCTCGTCCTTGGTCGGGTCACCGCTGGAGTAGGTCTTGGCCAGCTCGGCCCACTTGGTGAGGCCCTGCTGTGCGGCCGGCTCGGAGAGCGTGCCGACCCACTTGTCGCCGTCCTTCTTGGCGATGTCGCCGCCGTTGCCATGCACCCACGCCATCGCGGCGTACCAGTACTTGCCCGGCATGTAGAAGGCGGAGAACTGCTTGTCGGCGCCGTTCTTCTCCTTGAGGACCTTGGCGGCGTTGATCAGCTCGTCGTAGGTCTTCGGCGGGGTCAGGCCGGCCTTGGTGTAGAGGTCCGTGCGGTAGAGCAGGACCCGAGCGCCGGCGTAGTACGGCACGCAGTAGGTCTTGCCGTCGAGCTCACACGGCGCGGAGAGGCCGGTCAGCCACTGGGCCGAGTTCTCGAACTGCGGCTTGTCCAGCGGCGCGAAGGCTCCGTTGAAGACGTACTTCGGCATCTCGGTGTTGCCCAGCTCGACCACGTCGGGGACGTCGCTGCCGGCCAGGGTGGTGTCGAGCTTGGCCAGGTGGTCGGTCCACTGCTGGTAGTCGACCTGCACCTGGGCGCCGGTGGCCGCGGTGAACCGCTCGTTGGCCTGCTTGACGACCTCGGGCCACCCGGACTGGGCGTCCACCATCAGCCAGACCTTGATGGTCTTGCCGGCGCCGTTGACCGATGCGTTGGCGTTGGGGGTGTCGCTGCTGTCGCTGCTCGAGCCGCACGCGGCGGCACCGACGAGCGTCGCGGCGAGCGCCGCGGCAACCGCGATTCTGCGCTTCACGCTATTCCTCCTGGACAAATATGAAGATGCGATGGGGGATTTCGTTTTCACGGAGCGGAGCTACCGTCCTTGACGGCTTTGTGGCCGTGGACGGCTTGGGCGGTGCGCTGGAAGGCCGCGTGCGAACGTTCGTGGGTCCGCTGGGCGACGGCGACATAAAGCAGATCGAGGACGACCAGTTGCGGGTGGCGCGCGGAGAGCGCGTCCGGCCGGAAGGTCGTCGCCTGGGTGGCGGTGAGCAGCACGATGTCCGCGAGCTCGGCCAGCGGCGAGCGCGGGAAGCTGGTGAGTGCGATGGTGGTGGCGCCGCGGCTGCTGGCCTCGGCGAGCAGCTCGATCGTCTCGCCGGTCTCGCCGCTGTGCGAGATGCCGAGGGCGACGTCGCCGGAGCGCGAGAGCGCGGCGCTGGCCAGGCCGTTGTGCACGTCGGTCCAGGCCCAGGCCGCGACGCCGATGCGGTGCAGGCTGAACTGCATCTCCTCGCCGACCAGCGCGCTGCCGCTGGCGCCGAAGATGTTGACCCGCGGCGCGACGGCGATGGCCACGGCGGCCCGCTCCACCTCGGCGAGGTCGAGCAGCGAGGCCGTGTCGTGCATGGCCCGGGTGTCGGCGGCCATGATCTGGCCGAGGACGCGCTCGAGCGGGTCGCTGGGCTGGATCTCGCGGCCGATGTCGACGGTCCAGCCGGACGCGCGGGCCCGGCCGGTCTCCGCCGCGATGCCGAGGCGCAGATCCGCGTAGCCGTCGAAGCCGAGCGCCCGGCAGAACCGGGTCACGGTGGCCGGCGAGGTGCCGCTGCGCTCGGCGAGCTCGACGATGGTTGCCCGGGAGGCGGCGGCCGGGTCGGTGAGCACCTGCTCGGCGACGCGCTGCAGGGCGCCGGTGAACTCCGGTAGCAGGGTGCGTACCCGTACCAGCACTCCGTCGGAGTTGTTGCTCATCACGATGTGCTGGACCTGATCGCGCGCCAGCGAGTCGACGACCGCGGTCGATGCGGCGCCGTCTGCGTCTGGCTCGACCATGGGCCGTCCCTTCATAAGGAGTGTTTACTGTCGCGGTAAAAGTTCTTACTTTCTGACCCCTCGTGTCAAGACCGTGGGCGAAGTTTTCAAACCGTTACCAAGGGCACGCCCATGAATGCGTGCCCCCGCTCGCCGGTTGACCCGCGTCGATCCGCATATGGCCGTTACGGCGTGACAGCCATCACATGAGAGGGTTAAAACCGATTTATCCCTCGACCTTTCGGCCACTGGGCGCCAGCGATCGGTTGATCAACGATCATCCGTTCGAAGGA
The DNA here is from genome assembly GCF_040638275.1 of Actinoplanes sp. NPDC026623. NCBI lineage: Bacteria > Bacillati > Actinomycetota > Actinomycetes > Micromonosporales > Micromonosporaceae > Actinoplanes > Actinoplanes sp. NPDC026623. The sequence continues at coordinate 11,469 of NZ_JBEZXZ010000198.1, forward strand.
CGTGGCGGTCAACGCGAAGCGCCCCCGCCGGCGGCGAGGGCGCTTCGAAAAACGGGCACGGCCTTGGCAATAATTCTGCCCAGAACCGGTTAAGAGCTTTCGCGGACCGCCTGGGCGAAGACCTCGGAGCGGTGCTCGAAGTTGCGGAACCGCCCGTAACTCGGTGCCGCCGGGGACAGCAGCACCACCCCGCCGGGCGGCGTGAGCTTGCGCGCCAGCCGCACCGCGGACGGCAGATCCTCGGCCTCCTCGGTGCGCACGCCGGGCAGCCCGGCCAGCTCCCGCAGGATCCGCGGCCCGCTGTCCGGCAGGCCGATCACGATGATCTCGAGGCCCCGCAGATGCTCCCGCAGCGGCGCATAGTCCAGGCCGCGGTCGGTGCCGCCGACGAGCAGGGTCAACGGCCTTCCCTCGTACGCGTCGACGGCGTGCATCGCCGCGTAGGGGCTCGTGGAGAGGGTGTCGTCGACGAACGTCAGCCCCGACGGGTCCTCGATCTCCGCGAGCCGGTGCGGCAGCCCCTCGAACGACTCCACCGCCTGGCGCAGCTCGTCCTTGAGGCCGGCCACGTCGATGCCCATTCCGTCCAGCACGGCCAGCGCCACGCACAGGTTGCGCCCGTTGTGCCGCCCCCGCAGCCGCAGCGCCGTACGCGGGAAGAGCGCCTCGTCGCTGCAGTAGACGAGATCGTCGTCGTCGATCCGGAAGCGGGAGTCGCCGCTGGCCGCCGGCACCGCCGCGAAGCCGTTGGCGTCGCGGGCCCGCAGCGTCTCGGTCACCAGCCGCTCGTCCGCGCCGTTGATGACGATCAGCTCGGGGCCGTGCGCGAGCAGGTTGAGCTTGTCTCGGTAGTACTCCCGCTCGCCGCCGTGCGCGTCCAGGTGCTCCGGGAACAGCGAGGTGACCACCGCGACCCGCGGCGAGTCGGTCAGGTCGCTGCACTGATAGCTGGACAGCTCGAGCACGTACTGCTGCGCCGGCGGCAGGTCGAGCAGCGGCACGCCGATGTTGCCGCCGAAGACGTTCGGCCGGCCGGCCGCCGCCAGCAGGTGGCTGATCATGCTCGCCGTGGTGCTCTTGCCCTTGCTGCCGGTGACACCGACCGTCCGGCCGGCGTGGTCGGCCATCCAGAGCGCGCTGCCGCCGGTCACGGTGACCCCGCGGGAACGCAGCTCGGCCATCCACGGGTGGGTCTGCGGCACCCCCGGGGAGCGCACCACCACGTCGGCGGCGACCAGCGCGGCGAACGCATGATCACCACCGGCCAGCGGCGCCAGCGCGGCCAGCTCGCCCTCCCAGGGCACGGAGAGGAAGTTCGCGCTGTCGTCCACCGCGATCAGGCGCGACGGGCCGTGCGCGGCGACGGCCACGACAGCGGCGCGGCCCTCGCGCCCGGTACCCCAGACGGCCACGGAACGTCCGCGCAGGTCGGTCAGGCGCACTTTTCGTCTCCCTCGGTCGCGTCGCACTAGTATGGCTCGCTGGTCCGACGACGGGAGCTTCCGGGTGCACGAGCAGTTCGAGGTCATGCGGTTCCCCGCATACAGGTTCGATCCGGCGACGGGAGTCGCGGAGTTCGACTACCTGCTCGACGGCCCGACGCCGCTGGAGTTCACCGAGACGATCACCTTCCCGGTGGCCGCCGGCCCGCCGCCGGAGCACTTCCTGCGGGTGCTCGACCTGCTGCACGTCGTGGCGGGGGTGAGCTACTACAAGGTCGGCGCCCCCGCGCGCATCGAGGCGCCGTCCGCGGTCCCGGCCGAGGCCGCCGCGCTGTTCACGGCCGTATACACCGAGGGCCTCGGCGAGTACGCCTACGTCAACCGGCTGCCGCACGTCCTCGGCCTGTCGGTGCTGGTCCCCGGCGTCTCGGCCGCCGCCCCGGCGGTGGACAACGCGCTCGGCCGCCCGCTTTCGGCCGTCGGTGGCGGAAAGGACTCGATCGTCACGCTCGAGATCCTGCGCGCCGCCGGGCTCGACCCGGTGCCGTTCTCGGTCAACCCCAACCCGGTGATCGTCAACGTCAACGCCGCCTCCGGGCTGACCGCGCTCGCCGCCCGCCGCCGGCTCGACCCCCGCCTGTTCGAGCTCAACAAGGCCGGCGCGCTGAACGGGCACATCCCGGTCACCGCGATCAACTCGCTGATCGCGATCGGCACCGCGGCGCTGCACGGGCTGGGCCCGGTGGTGATGTCGAACGAGCGCTCGGCCTCCGACCCGAACCTGATCTGGAACGGTCACGAGATCAACCACCAGTGGTCCAAGGGCCTCGCCGCCGAGGGGCTGCTGCGGGCCGCGGTCACGGCGCACACCGGGCTGACCGAGCCCTACTTCTCGCTGCTGCGGTCGCTGTCGGAGCTGCACATCGCCCAGCTGTTCGCCCGGCACACCAGCTACGACGACGTGGTGACCAGCTGCAACAAGGCGTTCAAGCTGCACGACCCGACGGCACGCTGGTGCGGCGACTGCCCCAAGTGCCGCTTCGTCGCGCTGGCGATGGCGCCGTCGATGCCGCGCGAGCGGCTCACCCACATCTTCGGCCGCGACCTGTTCGCGGACCCCGCGCAGGTGCCGGGCTACCTGGAACTGCTCGGCATCGACGCGCACAAGCCGTTCGAGTGCGTCGGCGAGGTCGAGGAGTCACTGGTCGCGCTGACGATGCTCGGCGACGACCCGCAGTGGGCCGGCGCGCCGGTGATCGTGGCGCTGCGCGCGGCCGTCCCGGCCGAGGCGTGGGCCGCGGCGTCGCGCGACGAGGTGCTGACGCCCAGCGGCCGGACCTTCGTGCCGGCGACGTACGCGAAGGTCCTGGCCGCCGCGCTGGACTAGCGCTACTCGGGGAAGTCGTGGTGGATGCGGTCCGGCGCGACGCCGAGGCCCCGCAGCGCCGCGCTGGTCGCGGCCAGCATCGACGGCGGCCCGGCCAGGTAGACCTCGTGCTCCGACCACTCCCCGTACTCGGCGACCGCGTCGGTGACCAGGCCGGAGGCGTACTGGTCGGCGTCGCCCTCGGAGATCACCGGGACCACCGTCGCCCGGCGGCAGGCCCCGGCGATCGCCGCTACGTCCTCGATGTCGTACAGCTCGGCCAGGTTGCGGGCGCCCCAGAAGAGCACCGCCGAGCGCCGGTCACCGGTCGCGGCGAGCTCGCTGAGCAGCGCCTTCAGCGGCGCGATCCCGGTGTCACCGGCGATCATCAGCAGGTCGCGGCCCGACCCGGGCAGGCCCATGTCGCCCTCGGCCGGGCCGAGCCGGACGGTGTCGCCGACCTGGGTGCGGTAGACCAGCGCGCCGCTGACCCCGGCCTCGCCCTTCGCCCGCACATGCAGCTCGACGATGTTGTCGCGGCGCGGATCCCCGCACAGCGAGTACGGCCGCCAGACCCCGGGCAGCTCGGAAACCTCGATGCGGGCGAACTGCCCGGGCCGGTACGGCATCGGCAGGTACGGCCGCAGCCGCAGCACCGCGAGATCGTCGCGCCGGCGCTCATGCCCGACGACCACGGCGGTCCACGCGACCGGCCGGTACGCGCCCGACGCCATCGCGTGCGCGATCCACTCGTACGCGTGGTCCCAGGTGGATCGCCAGGCCTCGTCGAAGTCCTGCCGCCAGCCGTTCGCGCCCAGGCCGGCCCGCATCGCCTCGGCGAGCGCGGCGCCGGCGAGCTGCAGCTGCTGCGGCAGCACCCCGCACTCGGCGAGCACCGCACCGAGCCGGCCGCACGCGGCGACCAGTTGCGGCGGCTGATCGAGGTTCTGCACCAGCCAGGTCAGCGCCTGGGCAAGCTGCTCGACCTGCCAGCCGGCCCCGCCGGGCAGCCTCGCGAACAGCGCGGGCTGGGCCTGCACGAGCGCGGCCCGCAGCCGCACGGCGACGTCCCCGGGGCCGCCGGCGAGCGACAGGCTGTCGCCGAGCAGCCGCTGAATCTGGTGCAGCGCGACGTCGTCGGCCGGGTTCATGCCGTCGGCGGGCGGCTCGGGGCGCACCCCGACCGGAGCGACCCCCGGCATCCGCACCTGGCCGAACGGGCTCACCGGCAGGACCGGTTCGCCGGCCCAGTGATGGCCGGGCGGGCGGGCACCGATGATCCCCGGAATCGGGCTTACCGGCTCCGTGCCGGACACCGGCACGCCACCGGCCCAGATTCCGCCGCCGGGGAGATGGGCCGGGTTGGGGCCTCCCGGCGGCCTAGCCGGTCCGGCCGTCGCGGGCGGCACGGCGCCGCCGGGCGGATAAGCCGGGTTGGGGCCTCCGGGCGGCCCGACCGGTCCGGCCGTCACGGGCGGCACAGGGCCGCCGGGAGGATAGGCCGGGTTGGGGCCTCCGGGCGGCCCGACCGGTCCGGCCGTCGCGGGCGGCACGGCGCCGCCGGGCGGGTAAGCCGGGTTAGGGCCTTGGCGTGGCCCCGCGGGTCCGGCCGTCGCGGGCGGCACGGCGCCGCCGGGCTCGCAGGGGTCGGCACCGGGCGCGGGGACACCTACAACGGAACCGGGCCCGCTCGGCGTGCCCGCACCGCCAGATCCGCCCGCACCGCCAGATCCGCCCGCACCGCCAGATCCGCCCGCACCACCAGATCCGCCCGCACCACCAGATCCGCCCGCACCACCAGATCCGCCCGCACCACCAGATCCGCCGGCACCACCAGATCCGCCCGCACGGCCGGATCCCGGGGAGCTCGTAGTGCCCGCGCCACCGGGAGTCCCGGCCGGCCCCGCCGGGCGGGTCGTGCGGGGACCGCCGGGAACCGGGCCGATCGAGGCCCGGAACTCCCCGGCCCGGTCGGCCTTCGCGCCCAGCCCCGTCTCCACCGGCTCGACCGGCTCGAGGTCGGCCCGCGGCGCCTCGCCGGCGGAGAGTTCGCGGAACGGATGTGCCGCCGGCAGCGCCGGCCGCGACGGCTCGGCAGGCAGCTCGATCGGCGAGGCCGGGAGATCCGCGGCGGCGGAGCCCGCGGGCCGGTCCGGGTG
>NZ_JBEZXZ010000199.1:0-16394 GCF_040638275.1 Actinoplanes sp. NPDC026623
GCCCCCGCGCCCGCGCCCCCACCCGGCCCCCGCGGCGACTCCAGGCTCGCGGTGGGCCGGCACGCGGCGCGCGTTCTAATATCGCGGGGTGCAGACTCGTGCCGGAAATCCGCGACCCATCACCCGCTACGGGAATCCCGTGCTGCATCGGCGGTGCGCCGAGGTGACCGTCTTCGACGACGATCTGCGGCAGCTTGTCGCCGACATGTTCGCCTCGATGGCCGCGGCCGAGGGCGTCGGGCTCGCCGCCAACCAGATCGGCGTCGACGCCCGGATTTTCGTCGTCGACTGCCCCGACGCGACCGAGACCCACGTCGTCGCCCACGTCGTCAACCCGGTCCTGCACCTGCCGGAGGGTCGCGAGCTCGAGATCGACAGCGAGGGCTGCCTGTCGGTGCCCGGCGTCCGCGCCGACGTCGGCCGGCCCACCGTCGCGTACGTGACCGGGGTCGACATGCACGGCGAGCCGGTCCGCATCGACGGCACCGGGCTGCTCGCGCGCTGCCTGCAGCACGAGACCGACCACCTCGACGGGCTGCTCTACGTCGACCGGCTGCCCGCCAAGAAGCGCAAGAAGATGCTCGCCGAGAGCGCGGAGGCCCCCGGCGTCGGCGTTTCCGCCTAGGCGTTGCCGGCAGGCCGGCCGACCCCGGCCCGCATCCACCGATTTCTACACCTTCCGGCCTCGGCCGACCGGGTCACCCCGGGTCGTCGGGACGGCGGTGCGGGCCGCCGGATTCGCGATGCCCCGGTGCTGACCGGCGAGGGTGCATCGGAGTTTCGGTCGCCCGCGATGATCGACGGTACGGATGGACAACAACCGCCGTGGTCGATACTCTTTCCTACGACGCCGTTGCGAGTTCTTCCCCCGTGGAATTCGCAGCGGCGTTCTTAATTTCACCGCCCGCCGCGGGCCCCGCGGACTCAGCCGACCGAGATGGGCAGGCTGGTGTAGCCGCGGATCGCCAGGCTGTCGCGCCGTCCCGGCTCGCCAGACAGGGCCAGGCGGGGAAAGCGGGCCAGCAGCGCCGGGATCGCGATCTGGGCCTCCAGCCGGGCCAGCGGCGCGCCCAGGCAGAAATGGATGCCGCCGCCGAACGACAGCGGCGCGTTGTCCGGGCGGGCGAGGTCGAGCCGGTCCGGGTCGGCGAAACGCTCCGGGTCACGGTTGCCCGCACCCAGGTACGCCACGATCCGCTCGCCGCCCGCCATCGGCACGCCCGCGATCTCGACGTCGTCCCACGCCAGCCTGCTGAGCAGCTGCACCGGGGTGTCGAAGCGCAGCAGCTCCTCGACCGCGCCGGCGGCCAGGCCGGGCTGCCGGCGCAGCGACTCCAGCTGGTCCGGGTTGCGCAGCAGCGCGACGACGCCGTTGCCGAGCAGGTTCGTCGTCGTCTCGAAGCCGGCCGCGAACAGCAGGGCGGCCATCGTGAGCAGCTCGTCCTCGGTGAGCCGCTCGCCGTCCTCCTCGGCGGCGACAAGCGCGCTGATCAGGTCGTCGCCCGGGTCGCGGCGGCGCTCGGCCGCCAGGCCGGCCAGGTATTCCCGGATGGTCGCGGCCGCCGGGTCCGCCGTCTCGAGAACCTCCGGCGTGATCACCTCCAGCACCTGCGTCCAGTCGCGGACCAGCGTCTGGAACTGGGCCCGGTCCGGCTCGGGGATGCCGAGCAGCTCGCCGATGACGTGCACCGGCAGCGGGAAACCCATCGCCTGTACGAAGTCGACCTCGCCGCTCATCCGCTCCAGCAGACCCTCGACCAGCTGGGCGATCCGCGGCCGCAGCGCCTCGACGCGACGGGCCGTGAAGGAGGAGCTGACCAGCCGGCGCAGCCGGGTGTGGTCCGGCGGGTTGCTGGCCAGCACGCTGGTGAACAGCTGGCGCAGCGCGGGATGGTCGGCCCAGTCGGGACGGACGAACTCCAACATGTGCGACGGCAGATGCCCGAGTTTCGGGTGCCGGGTGACGGCGGCGCAGTCAGCGTGGCGGGTCACCACGAGCGCGCCGTCCTCGGCGCGGATGACCGGTGAGATCTCACGAAGCCGCCGATAGATCGGATATGGATCCTCGCGGCCGGGCAGCCGGGTCAGCTCATCGAGCAGCTTCGTCGCCTCGAGACTATCCACAATGTCCGTCACGTCATCGAGAATACCGATCAGCGCTGATACACGTCCGGAATCCCGTCGTGGTCCGAGTCCACCGACTCCTCGGCGGTGAGCGACCGGTAGTGCGCGTTGCGTATCCGGAGCACGACCGCCGCGAGCAGGGCGGCCAGCAGGGAACCGAGCAGGATGCCGATCTTCGCGTTTCCGTCGCGGGCGGTGCCGGACCCGAACGCGAGCTCGCCGATCAGCAGCGACACCGTGAAGCCGATGCCGCCGAGCATGGCGACGCCGACGACGTCCCACCAGCTCAGCCCCGGATCCAGGCTGGCCCGGGTGAAGCGCTGCACCAGCCAGGTCGCGCCGGTGACGCCGACCGTCTTGCCGACGATCAGGCCGGCGGCCACGCCGATGGTGACCGAGTCGCGCAGGCTGGCGCCGAGCCCGCCGGCCGCGGCCACCGAGACGCCGGCGGCGAAGAACGCGAAGACCGGCACGGCGAACCCGGCCGACAGCGGCCGGAACCGGTGCTCGAAGTGTTCCGCCAGCGAGAACTTGCGGACGGGCACCGTGAAGGCGAGCAGGACGCCCGCCACGGTCGCGTGCACGCCGGACTCGTGCACCAGCACCCAGGTCGCCGCGGCCAGCGGCAACAGCAGCCACCACCTGCGGACCCCGCGCCGGACGAGCAGCCCGAACAGCGTCAGCGGAATCAGCGCGAACAGCAGCGGCAGCGGGTGCAGCGACGACGTGTAGAAGATCGCGATGATCAGAATGGCCAGCAGGTCGTCGACCACGGCGAGGGTCAGCAGGAACGTGCGCAGGGCCGACGGCAGGTGCGTGCCGATGACGGCGAGCACCGCCAGGGCGAAGGCGATGTCCGTGGCGGTCGGGGTGGCCCACCCGGCGAGCGCGCCGCTGTCCAGGTTGAACAGCGCGTAGACCACGGCGGGGACGATCATGCCGCCGACCGCGGCCATCACCGGCAGGGCCGCCCTGCGCGGGTCGCGCAGGTCCCCGGCGACGAACTCCCGCTTGAGTTCGAGCCCGGCGACGAAGAAGAAGATCGCCAGCAGCCCGTCGGCGGACCACTCGGCGAGCGTGAGCGGCCCGAGGTGCAGGCCGGAGAGGCTGCGGTAGGCGTCGTCCCAGGGCGAGTTCGCCCAGCCGATGCCGATCAGCGCGGCCGCGAGCAGCAGCATGCCGCCGATGGTCTCGGTGCGCAGCAGGTCGCCGATGCGACGGGTCTCGGACCAGGTACCGCGCCCAAAAAGGGACATTCATGGCCTCCGGGAGGAGCCGGCGGGGAATCGCCGATCAGACTTCCTGCGACACCTGACCTGGTCCGACCCTATCGGTTCGCGGGGCGCCGCGTCAGGCGACGAGTTTGATCCGTACCCGGCGGTTCTGCCGGCCCTTGCTCTCGACCTTGACCACCTGGACGCGGCCGACCTGCGCGGTCGAGGCCACATGGGTGCCGCCGTCGGCCTGGACGTCCAGGCCGACGATGTCCACCACCCGGATCTCGGCGTTCTCCAGCGGGGGCAGCGCGTCCTGGGTGCGGACCAGGTCGGGGATCGCGAGCGCCTCCGCGCGCGGCAGCACCCGCGCGACGATCTTGCGGTCGGCCGCGATCTCCGCGTTCACGGCGTCCTCGAGCGCCTGCTTGAAGCCCGGCGGGACCTCCGGCAGGTTGAAGTCCATCCGCGCCTCGCCGGGTTGCATGTTGCCCCCGGTGACCAGCGCGCCGAAGTCGCGGAACACCGTGCCGCAGAGGATGTGCAGCCCCGAGTGGGTGCGCATGAGGGTGCTGCGGCGCTCGTCGTCGACCGCGCCGCGCACGCTCGCGCCGACCGGCGGGACCGGGTCGCCCGGCGCGGGGATCAGGTAGTGCTCGTCGCCCTTGCGGGTGTCCACGATCCGGGTCTGCACGCCCTGCCAGATCAGCACGCCGTGGTCCGGCGGCTGGCCGCCGCCGCCCGGGTAGAACGCCGACCGGTCGAGCACGATCCCCGCGTCCGGGTCGGCCGGATCGGACCAGACGACGGTGCAGTCCCACTCCCGGATGGTCGGATCGGCCCAGTCCAGGCGATGCGTGTGTCCATGCTGATCGAACGCCATTTCCCGAGCCTAGAACACCGGCCCGCCGGACTGTCACAGTGGAATCGGCCAACGAATGTGCATGGGTTTCCGCCGCGGGTGGGCTCAGGCGTCGGTGCGCCTGAGCCGCCACGCGCCCGCGACGACGACCGCCGCGACGTACGCCACGAAGACGCCGAGCCCCGCCCACGGGCCGAGCGCGTCCGAGTCCCGGGTCACCGCGGTGAAGGCGTCGCCGGCGTTCGCGGGCAGGACCCGCACCACGTCGTCGCGCACGCTCGCCGGCAACAGCAGCTGGGCCACGCCGCTGAGCAGGAACATCGCGCCGAACAGCGTGCTGATGGCGGCCGGCGTCGAGCGCAGCAGCGCGCCGAGGGCCAGGCCGAGCACGCCCGAGCCGGCCAGGACGACGGCCGAGCCGATCACCGCGCGGGCCACCCCCGTGCCGGACCAGGACGCGCCGCCGTCGCCGATCACGGCCTGGCCGGCGGTGAAGGCGAGCGCGGCGGCCGCGAGGCCGACGACCAGGACCACCCCGCCGAAGACGGCGATCTTGCCCCAGAGGACCGGGAGCCGCTTCGGTACGGCGGTCAGCGAGGAACGGATCATCCCGGTGCTGTACTCGCTCGCCATGAAGAGCACGCCCAGGGTGCCGAACGCCAACTGGGCGAAGGTGAGCCCGGCCAGGCTCGCGTCGACCGGACCGAGGTTGCCGGGGCCGGGGCCGGGACCCGGGCCGCCGGCATCGCCCGAATCGATCATCGAGGCGGCCAGCAGGCCGATGCCGACCAGCAGCGTGACCGCGGTGGCCAGCGTGACGGCGGTCGAGCGCAGCGACCAGAACTTGATCCACTCGGACCGGATCACCCGCGCCTGGGTGACCTCGGCCCCGGCACCGGCCGGCCGGACAGCGGTGATCGCCTCGCTCATGCCGTGGCTCCGATGCTGTGGTACTCGACGACGTCCCTGGTCAGTTCCATGAACGCCTCCTCGAGCGAGGGCCGCCGGACGGTCAGTTCGTGCAGGGCGATGCCCGCGGCGGCGGCGCGGTCGCCGACCTGCGCGGCCGAGAGGCCGGAGACCTCGAAGGCGCCGCGCTCGACGCCGAGCACGGTGACGCCGGGCCCGGCGACGAGGTCGTGCAACTCGACGGCCCGGGGCGAGCGGACCAGCACGGTGTCGCGCGCGGCGCTCTCGATGAACTCGGCGACCGACACGTCGGCGATCAGCCGGCCGCGGCCGACGACCACGAGGTGCTCGGCGGTCAGCGCCATCTCGCTCATCAGGTGCGACGAGACGAAGACGGTGCGGCCCCGCGCGGCAAGCCCCTGCATCAGGCGCCGGATCCACAGGATGCCCTCCGGGTCGAGCCCGTTCACCGGCTCGTCGAGGATCAGCACCTCCGGGTCGGCGAGCAGGGCCGACGCGATGCCGAGCCGCTGGCCCATGCCGAGGGAGAAGGCGCCGGCCCGTTTGCGGGCGACCTCGCGCAGGCCGACGAGGTCGATGACCTCGTCGACCCGGGCGCGCGGCACCCCGGTGGTCGCGGCCATCGCCAGCAGGTGGTGGTACGCCGACCGCCCGGTGTGCACGGCCTTCGCGTCCAGCAGCGCGCCGGCCTGCCGCAACGGCGCGGGGTGCTCCGCGTACGGGCGGCCGTTGATCGTCGCCGTGCCCGACGTCGGCCGGTCCAGCCCCAGGATCATCCGCATGGTGGTGGACTTGCCGGCGCCGTTGGGCCCCAGGAAGCCGGTCACGATGCCGGGCTTGACGGTGAACGTCAAGGAGTCGACGGCGGTCTTGGCGCCGTACCGCTTGGTGAGTTGCTTGACCTCGATCACGGGGACCAGGCTGGCCCGCCGGTGCCGTGATCCGCGTCGTCCGGCCGCGGGCGGTTCCGAGTACTACAGCGGCGGTATGCGAGGTCACCTTCTTACCGCGCAGGGACGACGCTCCGGAGGCCGGTCCGCGCGTAACGTGATCGTCATGGAGATGGGCGGGCTCCGCGAGACGCGGGCAGGGCAGGCGATAGACCGCCATCCGCAGCTCTGCGACGTGGCGCTGGGCCTGTTTCTGGCCGCGTTCGCGCTGGCGAGCCTGCGCCTCGGGCCGCACGGCGAGCAGCCGCGCGCGCCGGGCCTCGCCGACGCGGTGGCGATCTGCGTCGCCTTCCTGACGGTCTCCGCCCGTCGCGTGCGGACCCGGCCGGCCCTGATCGTCACCGTGCTCACCTGGGTGGTGCTCGTCGCCGTCGACCATGAGCGCCAGCCGGTGCTGACCGTCGCCGCGGTCGTGCTCCTGTTCACCTTCGCGACCCGCAACGAGCGGCGGACGGTCTGGGCCACGGCCGGCTGCTGCGGCGCCGCGCTGTACCTGGCGGGGGTGGCCTGGGGCGGCGGCGGATGGTGGGCCCCGGAAAACCTGGGCGCGCTCGCCTGGGTCGGCATGGCCACCGCGGTCGGCGACGCCGCCCGCAGCCGGCGGGCGTACGTGGCGGAGGTCGAGGAGCGCGCCCGGCGCGCCGAGCAGAGCCGCGACGAGGAGGCCCGGCGCCGGGTGGTCGAGGAGCGGGTGCGCATCGCCCGCGAGCTGCACGACGTCGTCGCCCATCACATCGCCGTCATCAAGGTGCAGGCCACCGGCGCGAAGCACATCCTGGCGCACCGCCCGGAGCAGGTCGCCCCGGCGCTGGACCACATCAGCCGCTCGTCCGACGCGGTGCTCAAGGAGATCGCCTCCGTGGTCGGGCTGCTGCGCGGCTCGGACGACCTCGGCGGCGCCGAGGCGCCGGCCACCGAGCCGACCCGCGGGCTGGCGCGCCTCAGCGGGCTGCTCGATGATCTCGCCGCGGCGGGGCTGCGGGTCGATCACCGCCAGCTCGGCGAGTCCCGCGAGCTGCCCGCGCTGGTCGACCTCGCCGCCTACCGGATCGCACAGGAGGCGCTGACCAACGCGCAGAAGTACGGCGACGGCACGGCCTGGCTCACGGTGTCCTACACGGCGGCCGGGGTGACGCTGGAGATCATCAACCCGGTCCGGCCCGATGTCACCCGGGCCGGTTCCGGTTACGGCATTCTCGGCATGCGCGAGCGTGCCGTCTCCACCGGCGGCGCGCTGACGGTGCGCCCGGGCGAGGACGGCTGGTTCGCGGTCCGGGCCGAGCTGCCGGCCGCAGACCTCGAGCCGGCCGCTTCGTGACCATCCGGGTGCTGCTGGCCGACGACCAGCCGCTGATCCGGGCGGGCTTCCGGATGTTCGTCGAGCCCGACCCCGAGGTCGAGGTCGTCGGCGAGGCGGGCACCGGCCGCGAGGCCGTCCAGCTGGCCCGCTCCGAGCGCGCCGACGTCGTGCTCATGGACCTGCGGATGCCGGACATGGACGGCATCGAGGCCACCCGCCGCATCGCCGACGCCGAGGACCTGGCCGGCGTCCGGGTGCTGGTGCTGACCACCTTCGAGAACGACGACAACGTGGTGCTGGCGCTGCGCGCCGGCGCGAGCGGCTTCCTCGGCAAGCACGTCGACCCCGCCGAGTTGCTGCGCGCCATCCGTGTCGTGGCCGCCGGAGAGTCGTTGCTCTCCCCGGCAGCCACCCGCGGCCTGGTCAGCCGTTTCCTGAGCCAGCCGGTGCCGAGCGCGCTGCCGGCGGCGCTGGAGTTGAGCGCCCTGACGGAACGGGAACGCGAGGTGCTGGCGCTGGTGGCGTACGGGCTGTCGAACGACGAGATCGCCGAGCGGCTGTACCTGTCGCCGCTGACGGTGAAGACGCACATCAACCGGGCGATGACCAAGCTCGGGGTGCGGGATCGGGCCCAGCTGGTCGTCATCGCGTACCAGAGCGGTCTGGTTCGGCCGGGGGAGCAGCAGCCGTGAGCGCGCCGATCACCGCGGTCCTGCTCTGCGCCGCGTCGGCCGCGGGTTACGCGGCCGCGGCGGTCCTGCAGGAGCGCCTCGCGCAGCGGCCGATCGGGGTGCTGGTCCGGATGCCGCTGTGGTGGCTGGCGATCGCGCTGAACGGCGTCGGCGCGGGCCTGCACGTGGTCGCGCTGCGCTACGGGCCGCTCTCCCTGGTCCAGCCGTTCGGCGTGCTGACCCTGGTGCTCGCCGTTCCGGTGGCCGCGGCGCTCGCCGGGCATGCGGTCGCCCGGATCGAGCGGCGGGGCATCGTCCTGACGGTGGCCGGCCTGGTCGGCATCCTGCTGGTGGCCGGCACGACGAACGGCATCGCGGTGCTGAGCACCGCGCAGCTTCTCAGCCTGCTGATGGCGGCCGCGGTGGTGCTGACGACCCTGGGCGCCTGGGGAGCGGTGCCGGGCTCCTCGGTCCTCTGGCCGGCGACGGCCGCGGGCGTCTCCTTCGGCGTCTCGTCGGCGCTGACCCAGACGGTGGCGGTGCGCGTCACCGGCGAAGGCCTCGGCGCGCTGCTCGATTCGACGGTCGCCGTCGCCGCCCTGGCGATCGCGGCGCTGTCGACGGCCGGGACGCTGTTCGCCCAGCGGTCCTACCGGGGCGGCCTCGGCGCCCCGCTGGCGGTCAGCACGCTGGCGAACCCGGTCGCGGCCGCGACGATCGGGATGCTGCTGCTGGGCGAGCAGATCACCGGCGGCGGGGCCGGCGCCCTGATCGCGGTCGCCGGCGCGGGCGCCGCGGCGGTGGGCGTGAGCCTGCTGACCCGCGCCCAGATCGACCTGAGGATTCCGGCGCCGGTCGCGCCGCAGCTGAGCGAGCCCTGCCCGAGCTAGGCGCCGAGCCGAAAAATCTGCCACCTTTCTGCACCTTCGCCGTCAGTGATCCGCAACTCGGGCCGATGAGGGAGTGGACGCGCCGAATCGGATGACGGGGTGGAACATTGGCAGGGCTTACCAGCTGGGCACGCAACCGCCGGGTCTCGACGAAGGTGCTCACCGTGGCGGGTATCTCCGTAGCGGGCATGCTCGTCACCGGGATCGTGAGCCTGGTGGGCATCTCGGGTCTCAAGACCACCCGCAACGACGAGCTCAACCGCGCGGTGCCCTACATCACCGCGCTGAACGACGCCGCGCTCGCCGCCAAGTCCGGCGCGAACGACGAGCGCGGGTTCCTGATCGCCGGCGACGAGTCGTTCAGCGCCGAGTCCCTCGGCCGCAAGGAGACCGTCGACCAGCGCCTCGCCTCCGCACGGGGCCTCGGCGACGCCGCCGAGCAGGCCGCGATCGACGAGATCAAATCGGGGACCGACGCCTGGTTCACCGCGATCGAGGCCGAATTCAAGACGTACCCGACCGACCGGCAGGCGGCCATCGACGCGTCCTTCGGCCCGAACCGGGACCTGCGCAAGGCCTACGAGGAGAAGTTCACCGCCGAGACCACCCGGGCCGACGCGGCCCTGATCGCCGGCGAGGCCTTCGACAGGACGGTGACGAAGACGCGTACCACCGTGATCGTGACCATGTGCGTCGCCCTGCTGCTCTCGGTCCTGCTCGCGCTCTGGGTGGCCCGGATGATCGTCATGCCGCTGCGGCGGGTGTCGGAGGTGCTGGACGCCGTTGCCGGCGGCGACCTGTCCCGGGACCCCGAGGTGGATCAGCGGGACGAGCTGGGCGGCATGGCCCGCTCGCTGCGGCAGGCCACCGCTACCCTGCGCGCGACCGTCACCGACCTGGCCGCTCACTCGCAGAACCTGAACACGGCGGCCGGCGCGCTGGCCGCGACCAGCAAGGACAGCTCGGTGAGCGCCGAGACCGGCGCGCGGCAGGCGGCCGACGTCTCGGAGTCCGCCGCGGCGATGTCGTCGAACGTGCAGACCGTGGCGGCCGGCGCCGAGGAGATGGGCGCCTCCATCCGCGAGATCAGCCAGAGCGCCACCCAGGCCGCCGGCGTCGCCGCCCGGGCCGTCGACGTCACCGCCTCGACGACAACGGTGATGGCGAAGCTCGGCGAGTCGTCCGCCGAGATCGGCAACGTCATCAAGGTGATCACCTCGATCGCCGAGCAGACCAACCTGCTCGCGCTCAACGCCACCATCGAGGCCGCGCGGGCCGGGGAGATGGGCAAGGGCTTCGCCGTGGTGGCCAGCGAGGTCAAGGACCTGGCCCAGGAGACGGCCCGGGCGACCGAGGACATCGGTCAGCGGGTCGCGGCCATCCAGTCCGACACCGAGGGCGCGGTCGCGGCGATCGGGGAGATCAGCGAGATCATCGGCCGGATCAGCGAGTTCCAGACCACCATCGCGTCCGCGGTCGAGGAGCAGACCGTGACCACCAACGAGATGAGCCGCAACGTCACGGAGGCCGCCGAGGCCGGCGGCCGGGTCGCGGAGACGATCACCGAGGTGGCCGCCTCCATGCAGCTGACCACGGTCGGCGTCACCGAGGCAACGCGGGCCGCCGGACAACTCGCGGAGATGTCCGACGACCTGCGCGCGATCGTCAACCGCTTCCGGCTGACGCCGGGGGGCGGCGATGCCTAGAGGTATGCCCGGCCCGCGTTGCGCTTGAGCGCGTCTTCCCAGCCGGCCAGGTCGGAGGGCTCGAGGTCGGTCTGGCCGACATACTCCGCCGACGGGCGGATGATCTTGCCGAGCCGCTTCTGCTCCAGGATGTGGCTGCTCCAGCCGGCCGTCCGGGCGCAGGTGAACATCGAGGTGAACAGCGGGGCGGGCACCTCGGCGAAGTCCAGGATGATCGCGGCCCAGAACTCGACGTTGGTCTCCAGCACCCGGTCCGGCTTGCGCTCGCGCAGCTCGGCGAGGGCCGCGTCCTCCAGCGCCTTCGCCACCTCGTAGCGCGGCGCACCGAGCTCCTTGGCCGCCGCGCGCAGCAGCCGGGCCCGCGGGTCCTCGGCACGGTAGATCGCGTGCCCGAAGCCCATCAGGCGCTGCCCGCTGTCGAGAAGCTGCTTCACGTACGCCCGGGCGTCGCCGGAACGCTCGACGGCCTCGACCATGTGCAGGGCCCGCGACGGCGCGCCGCCGTGCAGCGGTCCGGACATCGCGCCGATCGCCGCGGACACGGACGCGGGTACGTCCGCGCCGGTGCTGGCGACGACCCGCGCGGTGAAGGTGGAGGCGTTCATGCCGTGCTCGGCCGCCGAGATCCAGTAGCGGTCGATCGCGCTCACGTGCCGCGGGTCGGGCTCGCCGCGCCAGCGGATCATGAAGCGCTCGACGATGCTGGTCGCCTCGTCCACCCGGCTCTCCGGCACGGCCGGCAGATCCGTGCCGCGGGCGCCCTTGGCGACCAGCGCGAGCAGCGTGGCGGAGGTGCGGGCCAGGTCGGCGCGGGCCTGCTGGTCGTCGATGTCGATCAGCGGGCCGAGGCCCCACAGCGGGGCCATCGTGGCGATGGCGGCCTGCACGTCGGCGCGGATGTCGCCCGAGCGCACGGTCAGCGCGACGGGCTCCTCGGCCGGCAGCGGGGCGCCGAAGTCCCCGTCCACGAGCAGACCCCAGATGTCGGCATAGGACACCTTGCCGACGAGTTTTTCGATGTCGATGCCGCGATAACGCAGGGCACCGCCGTCTCGGTCGGGCTCCGCGATCTCGGTGGAGAACGCGACGACGCCGGCCAGGCCAGGGGGAACGGTCAGCATGGTGACTCCCGTGAACACATCGGTGGAGGTCGAACATTACCGCCGAGTAGCCTGTGGAAGCGTGCGGAAAATGTCACACCCCGTTAGCCAGCCGGACTCGGTTGGCCGCGACGAGAAGCACCTGTTCACCGTTGGCCGTCAGCGCCTGCGGGGGTCCGCCCCGCGCGGCGTGATGACGTTGAGCCACGACCTGCCGCCGTCCGTCGACGGCTACTCGAAGCGGGACGGGTCGCCGGCGCCGACCCGGAGGATCTCCGGCTCGCCGCCGGAGAGGTCGATGACGGTGGTCGGCACCGTGCCGCACTCGCCTGAGTCGATCACCGCGTCCACGGCGTGGTCGAGCCGGTCCTTGATCTCCCAGCCCTGGGTCAGCGGCTCCTCCTCGCCGGGCAGCAGCAGGGTGCTGGAGAGCAGCGGCTCGCCCAGTTCGGCCAGGATCGCTTGGGTCACCGTGTGCTCCGGGATGCGGACCCCGACGGTCTTCTTCTTGGGGTGCAGCAGCCGGCGGGGCACCTCGCGGGTCGCCGGCAGGATGAAGGTGTAGCTGCCGGGCGTCGCGGCCTTGACCGATCGGAACACCGCGTTGTTGATCTGCACGAGCTGGCCCAGCTGCGCGAAGTCGCGGCAGACCAACGTGAAGTGGTGGTCGTCGCCGAGCTGGCGGATCTCCCGGATCCGTTCGAGGCCCTTGGCGTTGCCGATCCGGCAGCCGAGGCCGTAACAGGAGTCGGTCGGATATGCGATCAGCCCGTCGTTCCGCAGGATGCCGACCACCTGCGAAACGGCCCGCTGCTGCGGGTTGTCGGGATGCACGTCGAAATACTTTGCCACCACCAGAGCCTAGATCGGGAGCTGCCGAATTTGCCGGAAATCGCGGCCGAAGAGAAATGAGGTAGGCCGGACCGGGTCGACCTACGACTACCGGGCCACCTACGCGAAGAAGTCCTATGAGGACAGGTTCTTCAAGCGGCTGAGCGACCTCGCCACGCCCGCGCCGCAGGCCAGGAACGTCAGGGACATCACGTCCAACAACTTCATTGCCGCGCCCAGCGTGGGCAAGTGGCTGGCGGACGTCGGCAACCCGGACCTGGACGGCGACGGCACCGTCGACTACCGCATGCCGCGGACCTGGGAGTACACGGCGGGCGGCTTCCGCTCCCCGGCGGCGTCGGCCGGTGACCTCTCGCTGATCACCCGCTACGTGGCGCTCAACCTGCTGATGACCACGTCGCCGCTGTACCCCGTGGGCGCCGGGGTCGGGGTGCCCGCGCTGGGCTTCGGGACGGCGGCGTGAGCAGGTGCCGAATCCATCATGGAACCTGACGGAAACTGAAAGAACGGAACAGGATTGCGAAAATAGTCGACAGGCTCTTGTGGAGTTCGTCACAGGCGACCTAAGGTCACCTCACTCCCGCGGCGTCGTCCCGCCGTGCGCGTGCTCCCAGTAGAAAAGAGCTCCTCGATGTCTGTGAATGCGAGGTGGCCGGCACTGGCTACCGCCTGCGTTGTCGGGCTGGGCCTGTCGGCCGGCGCGGGCGTCCCCGCGAGCGCCGCGCCGGCGGCACCCGTGGTGACCCGCGCCGGACTCGACCCCGCCCTGGTCGCCGGTCGCGGCGCCGCCGTGGACTTCGCCGAGCAGGAGGCGGAGAACGCCCGGCACAACGGCACCGTCATCGGCCCGGACCGGGCCGCGTACACCCTTGCCGGCGAGGCCTCCGGGCGCACGGCGGTCAGGCTGGCACCCGGCCAGTACGTCGAATTCACCCTGCCCCGCCCCGCCAACGCGGTGAACGTGCGCTACAGCATCCCGGACGCGCCCGCCGGCGGCGGGATCACCGCGCCGCTCGCGGTCACCGCCGGCGGCAGGCCGGCGATGACGATGACGCTGACGTCGCAGTACGCGTACCTCTACAACCAGTACCCGTTCACCAACGACCCGGGCGCCGGGCTGCTGCACCCCGACTGGTGGATCACGGAGTGCGCCTGCGTGCCGGCCGCGACGACGCCGACGCCGGAGATCGCCAAGCCGTTCCGGCCGATGCACTTCTACGACGAGCAGCGCCTGCTGCTCGGCAGGACCTACCGGGCCGGCGAGACGATCCGGCTGACCGCCTCGGCCGGCGCCGCGTGGACGGTCATCGACCTGCTCGACTCGCAACTCGTCGCCGCGCCGCACGTCAACCTGCGCGCGTCGAACGTGCTGCTCTTCGGCGCCGACCCGACCGGGCGCCGCGACTCCGCGGCCGCGTTCGACGCCGCGATCGCGTTCGCCCGCAAGGCGCGGCTGAAGGTGTACGTCCCGCCGGGCACCTACCAGGTGAACCGGCACATCATCGTCGACGACGTGACGATCGAGGGCGCCGGAAGCTGGTACACGATCATCAAGGGCCGGGAGGTCGCCCTCGCCGAACCGGCGCCGGACGGCTCGGTGCACACCGGCGTCGGCTTCTACGGCAGGGACGCGTCCGTCGGCGGCAGCCGCAACGTGCACCTGAGTGGCTTCGCGATCGAGGGCGACGTCCGCGAGCGCATCGACGCCGACCAGGTGAACGGCGTCGGCGGCGCGCTCAGTGACTCCACCGTGGACGGTCTGTACCTGCGGCACACCAAGGTCGGCATGTGGTTCGACGGGCCGATGAACAACCTGACCATCACCGGCAACGTGATCGTCGATCAGATCGCCGACGCCCTGAACTTCCACACCGGCGTCACGAAGTCCCTGGTGCGCAACAACTTCATCCGCAACACCGGCGACGATGGCCTGGCCATGTGGTCGGAGAAGACGGCGGACGCGGGCAACACGTTCGACCACAACACCGTGCAGACGCCGACCCTGGCCAACGGCATCGCGATCTACGGCGGCACCGACAACACGGTGTCAGGCAACCTGGTGGCGGACCCGATCCGCGAGGGCAGCGGCATCCACGTGGGTTCCCGCTTCGGCGCCGAGCCGTTCGCCGGCGACCTGACGATCAAAGACAACACCGTGGTACGCGCGGGCACGTTCGAACTGAACTGGAGGATCGGCCTCGGCGCGATCTGGTTCTACGCGCTGGACCGCAGCATCACCGCGAACATCCAGGTGACCGGGGATCACTACCTGGACAACACGTACAACGCGATCATGTTGGTCAGCGACTGGGGGGTCAAGGACCTCTACTCGATCAACGGCGTGAAGTTCCGGGACGTCCGCGTCGACGGCACGGGAACGTCGGTCGTGTCCGGCCGGGTGGCCGGCTCCGCCTCGTTCGAGAACGTGGACGCCCGCAACGTCGGCGCGGTGGGCGTGAACAACTGCGGTTCGTTCAACTTCAGGCCGACCGGCTCGGAGTTCAGCCTGACCGACCTCGGCGGCAACGACGGCGGCGGCACCACCGGCCCGTGGCTGGCGCCCTGGGAACTCCCGAACACCATCACCTGCGACGACCGCCCGCCGGTCGTCGCGCCCCCGGCGCCGACCACCTGGTAACGGCGGGGAACGGGAGCGGGCGGGCGGTTATGGGGGCCGCCCGCCCCTTCCCGGTGCGGCCCAACCCTGCGGCAGACCTGCCGGATGAGGCGAGATGCGCCCGGGGCGGGGTCGTCGGCTTCGGCGCGATGTCTCGCTCGGCCGAGAGCGGGGCCTGGCTGCGACTGAACTGACTCTGGCGGGCCGGGACCGGTCAGGCGGTCGCCTGCGCGCGGCGCCCGGAGCGGGCGGGCCGGGCCTTGTGCGGCAGCGCGGAGCGGGCCGCCTCCGCCCGCGCCTCGGCCGCGATGACCTCGGTGCGCAGGCTGCGGATCGCGGCGGTGGCGACTCCGGCGGCCTGCCAGGCGGCGTCCTCGGCGTTCAGCCGGTCCTGGTAGGCGGCGAACCGGTGGGCGACGGCGGCGCGGGCGAGGGCGAACTCCTGCAGGACGGGGTGCAGCGTCGGGTCCCAGCCGTTGCGGTGGGTCAGCGCGTCGAGCAACTGCGAGTCGGACAGGTCGCCCCGGCGGTGCGCGACCTGCGCGGACCGGCGCAGCGCCCGGGCCCGCGCGGCGTGCTCGTCGGAGTCGGCCTCGCCGGCCGGTGTCGCATAGGCGGCCGCGCCGCGGGCCCGGGTCAGCGCGGCATCCGCGTCCTGGTAGGCCTGCCACGCCTGCTGCGTGCGGGCCTGCGCCTCCTGGCACTCCTCGCGCCGGCGCTCGGCCGTGTTCGCCGCGCCGTGCGCCACCACCGCGATCTCCTCCGCGTACCGGATCGACTCCGTGGCCGCCGCGGCCCGGCGCCGCGTCTCGGCGCGCTTCTGCGCGGCCGAGTCGGCGAGCCAGGCCGAGATCTGGCGCGGGCGCAGGACGCCGCTCGGCAGGGCCAGCCCGGCGAGGGCGAACAGGGCGAGCAGGATCAGGGTCGCCCAGATGGCGGCGGCCGCCCGGCCACCGTGCCCGGCGAGGAGCGCAAAAGCGAAATCCATGTCTTCTTCCTTGTCCACCGGTCGTGCCACTCAGCGATGTGGGGCGTGACGAGACGACCCGGCCGCCGACCGGCCGAGGGCCGGGCGGAGGCGGGCGCTCAGGCGGAACGGGGCGGTGCGCGCGGCCCGCCGGCCGCGGTGCCGATCTGGTCGGCGAGGACCCGGGCGCGGGGCGAGGCGCCGGCCGGGG
>NZ_JBEZXZ010000200.1:0-16307 GCF_040638275.1 Actinoplanes sp. NPDC026623
CTCGCGGGCGAACGCGCTGGCCTCGTACGCGGCCTGCACCAGGTGCCGGTCCAGGGTGAACCGGTGGATCGGGTGGTGCTGCGGGAGGCTGCGCACCCGGGCCCACTCGGGCAGCCACGCGTCGATCAGGCCGTAGCGGTCGCAGGCCTCCCAGGTGGGCAGCAGTCCCCGGCCGGAGCCGAGCAGGGAGACCAGCGCGGCGCGGGCAGCGGGCGGCCACGGCATCGGCAGCGGCGGGCAGAAGGCGGCCAGCCACTCGCAGGTCGCGCGGGCGATGGGCAGCCGCACCGTCGCGGCCGCGGCCGCGATCCGCAGCGAGAGGGTCGGGTCGGGCACGGGTCCGATGGCGGTGCGGGCGAGCACCAGCTCGCCGTCCTGCTCGACCACGTCGCGGGCGACCGGGCGCCGGGACGGCCGGGCCGGGCTGCCCCGGCGGCGGCCGCTGCGCAGCCGGTCGGCGGCCCGCCAGGCGTCGTCCAGGGCGTGCGCGATCGTCCGGGCGTCGCCGGAAACCCGGCGCAGCAGGGCGTCGCCGTCGTCGAGGTCGAGCAGTTCGGCGACGGCCGCGCGCTCCTGCGCGACGAGCCGGTCCACCCGGCGACCGACGGCCAGGTGCAGCGCGTCGCGGGTGTCGAGCAGCCGCAGGTTCGCGGCGCGGACGGCGGGGCGCATCGTGTCGGCGACGCCGGCCCGGCCGATGCCGCGCAGGATGGTGAGGTCACGCAGGCCGCCGGCGGCCTCCTTGAGGTCGCCCTCGAGGAGGAACGCGAGCTCGCCGTGGGTCGCCCAGCGGGCCGCGGTGAGCTCCTTGAGCTGCGGCAGCAGGCGTACGGCGGTGCGCCGCCACTGGTCGGAGGAGGCGGCGATCAGCTCGGCGGACAGGGCCGCGTCGCCGGCGACGTGCCGGGCGTCGAGCAGGCCGAGCGAGACCTTGACGTCGTCGTGTGCGACGGAGAGCGCCTCGGGCAGGGTACGCACGGAGTGGTCGAGGCCGAGCCGCGCGTCCCAGATCGGATACCAGAGCGCTGACGCGATGCGCTCGATGCCGGCCGTGCCGTTGTGCAGCAGCACCAGGTCGAGATCGCTGTGCGGGGCGCAGTCGCGGCGGCCGAGGCCGCCGACCGCGACCAGGCTGACGCCGGGCAGGTGCCCGGGGAACAGCGTGGTGAGCCACGCGTCGAGCGCCGCCGCCCGCGCGGCCCGGCCTGCGGCGCCGAGGTGCGGGCGGAGCGTGTCCAGTGAGCCGCCGGACGGTACCTCGGGCGGCGCCGACGGCTCACTGACCACGTATGACAAATTGATTCCTTTTCCGTCAAATTCCTAGGAACCGGGAACTACAGGGCGTCGAGGCCACGCTCGCCGGTGCGGACCCGGACCACGTCCTCGACGGCCGTCACCCAGACCTTCCCGTCGCCGATCTTGCCCGTCCGCGCCGAGGTGACGACGGCGTCGACGACCTTCTCGACGTCGATCTCGTCGGTCAGCACCTCGACCTTGATCTTCGGAAGGAACTCCACCGTGTACTCGGCACCCCGGTACACCTCGGTGTGGCCCTTCTGTCGTCCGTACCCCTGTACCTCGCTCACGGTCAGGCCCGCCACGCCGAGTGCGTGCAGAGCCTCCTTCACCGCGTCGAGCTGGTACGGCTTGATGACCGCGGTCACCAGCTTCATGCTCAGTCCCTCCATCGCAGCCATCAGGGGAAATTAACCGGCGACCTTTTCGCTGACGGGAGCGGTCCCGTCAGTGCTGCCCGCCGGCGTGATCCCGGCCATCGCGAACGCGGTGCCCGAGCCCGTGGTGGGCGAGAAGTCGTAGCCGCTCTCGGCGTGCTCGGCGACGTCGATGCCGGCGACCTCGACCTCCGGGTCGACCCGGAAGATCTTGGCGGCCTTGAGGATCAGCGCGATGACCACGGCGATCACGAGAGAGTAGACCGTGACCGCGGCGCTGCCGACGAACTGGCGCCACAGCTGGTCGACGCCACCGCCGTAGAACAGGCTCTCGCGGGCGGCGACGGCGTTGACCTGGGTGGTGGCGAAGAAGCCGATGCCCAGGGAGCCGATCCATCCACCGACGAAGTGGACACCGACCACGTCGAGCGAGTCGTCGTAGCCGAACCGGTACTTCAGGCCGACCGCCAGGGCGCAGACGGCACCGGCGATGATGCCGAGCAGCGCCGCGGGCAGCGGGGCGATGAAGCCACAGGCCGGGGTGATGGCGACCAGGCCGGCGACCGCGCCGGAGGAGGCACCGACCAGGGTCGGCTTGCCGTCGCGGAGCCACTCCACGATGACCCAGCCGAGCAGCGCGGCGGCCGTGGCGACCTGGGTGTTGACGAACGCGACAGCGGTGACGCTGTCGACGGTCAGCTCGGAGCCGGCGTTGAAACCGAACCAGCCGAACCAGAGCAGGCCGGCGCCGAGCGCGACGAACGGCACGTTGTGCGGCTTCATGGCCTCGCGGGGCCAGCCGACGCGCTTGCCGAGCACGAGCGCGACACCGAGCGCCGCGGCACCGGCGTTGATGTGGACCGCGGTGCCACCGGCGAAGTCGAGCGCGCCGAGCTTCGCGCCGATCCAGCCGCCGCCCCAGACCCAGTGCGCGACCGGGACGTAGACGAGGGTGAACCAGCCGGCCGCGAAGAGCACCCAGCCGCCGAACTTGAGGCGGTCCGAGAGCGAGCCGCTGATCAGGGCCACGGTGATGATGGCGAACATCATCTGGAAGACCATGAAGACGTAGGTCGGGATGCCGGTGCCGGCGCCCGCGATCATCCACTCCTCGCCGATCCAGCTGGTGCCCGTGCCGAAGTACTGGCTGAAGCTGCCGATGACGCTGTTCGCACCGGAGCTGCCGTTGGTGCCGAAGGAAAGGGAGAAGCCGTACAGAACCCAAAGTACGGAGATGAGCCCGATGCTCGAGAAGCTCATCATCATCATGTTGAGGGCGCCCTTGGACCGGTTGAGGCCACCGTAGAACAGCGCCAAGCCCGGAGTCATAAGCAGAACGAGTGCAGACGACAGGAGCAACCAGGCGGTATTGCCGGTATCGATCTCCACGCTGCCTCCTCTCGGATTAGGTGACCTACCACACGGCCACGGGCTGCGTCGCCTGTTGGCCGGTTCGGGCGGAAGCCTCTCGTTCTGCTGTTTCGCGCACGGTCTACGCGCGATTTCCGACGCGTGACGGCTTGTTTCGTACGTGTGAAGAAACTCTCACAGCAGGCATAACGAAGCGCTCTGAACTGGGACAATAGACCCAAGCAGACGCGCGAAGAGGATCATCGCCCGGTCAACGGCGTGTCACCGGAGCGCGTACTCCAGGGTGTGTCGCTCGTAATCCAGCAGCCGCAGATCGCGCATCGGGCGCCGCAGGTGTCCCTTGTGCACGATGCGCACGAAGGCCGGATCGCCGGCCGCGGCCATCCGCCGGATGCCCTCGACGTGGTCCACGATCCGCCTGCGGATGGTCCGGACCAGCCGGTGCCGGTCCCGCGGGATCAACCCGTACGCGTCCGCGAAGAGCCGCAGCCGGCGCGGCCGGTTCGGCCGCTTCCAGCCCAGCGTGTAGGAGTCGCGGTCGCTGAACAGCGGCACCCAGGTCCAGGCCGCGTAGGCGACGTCGTAGATGCGCGCGCCCGGCGACGCGAGATCGAAGTCGATGAGGGCGAGGGTGCCGTCGGGGCGCCAGACCACGTTGTGCGGCGCGGCGTCGTGGTGGCAGATCACCTCGGTGTCCGGCGGCGGCGGCCCGAACGAGCGCCAGACGGCGCCCGGCGGCGGCTGGAAACCATACTGCGCGTCGTGGAACATGCGCAGCATCGTCGCGACCGTGACCAGCGCTTCCTCGGTGGTCCAGTGCGGGGCGAGCGGGTACTCGCCGCACTCGCCGTCCAGATACGACAGCACCTCGCGGCCGCGCTCGTCCATGCCCAGCGCGTGCGGCGACCCGGTGAAGCCGACCCGCTGCAGATGGTTGAGCAGCGAGTGCACGGCAGGGGTCCACGGGCCGGCGTTGCGGCGCACGGTGTCGCCTAGCTTCGAGACCGTGCTGACGTTGCCGCCGTGGAGCGGGATCTCGCGCCGGGAGTCCTGAAGATCGCGCTCCTGCGTCACCCACGACCTCCCCTGGAAGGGCCCCGCGGTCGGAGCCCACCGTCCCCGAGACTACGCGTCGGTGCCAAGCAGAGCCTCGACGAACGCGGCGGGATCGAACGGCGCCAGGTCGTCCGGGCCCTCGCCCAGACCCACCAGTTTGACGGGAATCCCCAGCTTGTTCTGCACGGCGATGACGATGCCGCCCTTGGCGGTGCCGTCCAGTTTGGTGAGCACCACGCCCGTGACATCCACCACGTCCGTGAACACCCGGGCCTGTTCGAGCCCGTTCTGCCCGGTGGTGGCGTCGAGGACGAGCAGCGTCTCGTCGACCGGGCCATGCTTCTCCACCACCCGCTTGACCTTGCCGAGCTCGTCCATCAGGCCGACCTTGTTCTGCAGCCGGCCGGCCGTGTCGATGAGCACGGTGTCGACACCCGTGTCGATGCCGCGCTTGACCGCGTCGAACGCCACGCTGGCCGGGTCGCCGCCCTCGGGGCCGCGGACCGTCTCGGCGCCGACCCGCTCGCCCCAGGTGATGAGCTGCTCGGTGGCCGCGGCGCGGAAGGTGTCGGCCGCGCCGAGCAGCACCGTGCGGCCGTCGGCGATCAGGACCCGGGCCACCTTGCCGCAGGTGGTGGTCTTGCCGGCGCCGTTGACGCCGACCACCAGCATGACCGCCGGGCGCCCGTCGTGCGGCGTCGTCTTGAGCGTGCGGTCCATCCCGGGGTCGAGCGCGGCGGTCAGCTCCTCGGCGAGCTGGGTGCGCACCTCGGCCACGGTCCGGGTGCCGAGCACCCGGACCCGCTCGCGCAGCCGCTCCACCAGGGCCTGGGTCGCCTCGACGCCGACGTCGGCGGAGATCAGGCTGTCCTCGATCTCCTCCCACGCGTCGTCGTCGAGGTGATCGCGGGAGAGCACGCTGAGCAGGCCCCGGCCCAGGACGCTCTGCGAACGGCTGAGCCGGGCCCGGAGCCGCACCAGGCGGCCCGCGGTGGGCTCCGGCGTCTCGACGAGCGGCTTCGCCTCCACCGGCGCGACCTCGGCCGGCGCCGTCTGCACCGGTGGCGCCTCGGCGGCCGGCGCCTCGGCCGGCTTCCCGATCAGCGGCGGCAGCTCCTCGACCGGGGGCACCGCCGGCGGGGGCAGCTCGCGCCGGCGCAGCCGGGGCACGATCAGACCGACGGCCCCGGCCACCAGCACGACCAGCAGGATCAGGGAGGCGACCACGTATTCCATTCCGAAATCCTGACAGATGTCCGGCGGACGCGTGGGGGCACCCGTCCCGTCCCTCACGACGGACACCCGCTGGCGGAAAACCGTCCCGCTGGGGAGGATGGGATCATGACGCGCCCCCCGGTCGTCCGTTGACCGCCCACCTGCTCATCGGGCCCCTGCTGCGCCGCGTGGTCGGCGACCGGGCAACGATCTGGGTGGAGACGACCTCCCCGGCCGTCGTCCGCGTCCGGGTCGCGGGCGGGGGCGCCGGCACCGCCGGCACATTCACCGCGTACGGGCACCACTACGCGATCGTCGTGGTCGAGGGCCTGACCCCGGACACCGCGAACGAGTACGAGGTGTCGCTCGACGACCGCCCGGTGTGGCCGCAGCCCGACTCGCCGTACCCGCCGAGCGTGATCGTGACCCGGCCCGCCGACGACGCGGACCGGCCCGTCAGCCTGGCCTTCGGCTCCTGCCGCGAGGCGATCCCGCACGCCACCGGCCGCCGGCTGCCGCCCGACGCGCTGGACTCGTACGCCCGGCGGCTGATGACCGACCCGCGCAACACCGACCTGCGCGCCGACCTGATCGTGCTGCTCGGCGACCAGGTCTACGCCGACAACACCTCGGCGAAGGTCCGGCGCTTCCTGAGCCGGCGGCGGGCGGCCGGGCACGACGGCCCGGCCGACCAGGTCGTCTCCTTCGACGAATACACCCGGCTCTACCTGGAGTCGTGGCGCGACCCCGAGGTGCGCTGGCTGCTGGCCACCGTGCCGAGCGTGATGATCTTCGACGACCACGAGATCATCGACGACTGGAACACCTCGGCCTCCTGGCGCCGGGACATGTCGGCACAGCACTGGTGGCCGGAGCGGATCTCCAGCGGCCTCGCGTCGTACTGGGTCTACCAGCACCTGGGCAACCTGAGCCCGGACGAGCTGGCCGCGGACCAGCTGCTCGCCGAGATCACCTCGGCGGACGACGCGACGTCGGCGCTGCGCGACTTCGGCGTCTCCGTCGACTCGCCCTCCTCCGCGGAGAACACCGACCGGCCTTACCAGTGGAGCTTCGCGCTCGACATCGGGCGCACCCGGCTGGTCATGCTCGACAACAGGTGCAACCGGGTGCTGACCACGGGGCGGCGCGAGATGCTGCCCGCCGCGGAGTGGGCCTGGTTCGTGGACCAGGCGCACGGCGACTACGACCACCTGGTGGTCGGCTCGTCCCTGCCGTGGCTGCTGCCGCCGGCAATCCACCACCTCGAGGCCTGGAACGAACGCCTCGCCGACTCGCCCGGATCGCGCCGCGCCGCCTTCGCGGAGAAGGTCCGCCGCACCTTCGACCTTGAGCACTGGGCCGCGTTCACCCGCTCCTTCGACGCGTTGACCGAGCTGTTCCGCCGGCTCGGCGAGGGCGGGCCGGACGCACCGGGACACCGCGTCGGCGCGGGCGGGGCCTACGCGGCGCCGGCCTCGATCAGCGTGCTGTCCGGGGACGTGCACCACTCCTACGTCGCGCGGGCCGACCTGGGGCCGGCCACGGCGACGCCGGTGCATCAGCTGACCTGCTCCCCGATTCACAACCAGGTGCCGGCGTTCATGCGGCCGTTGATGCGTTTCAGCTGGTCGCGGGCGGCGGCCAAGGCGGTGCGCGGGCTGGCCAGGAGCGCCGGGGTACGCCGGCCGCAGGTGCGGTGGAAGCGGCTGAACGGGCCGTACTTCGGCAACGCGGTGAGCACGCTGCGGCACGCGGGCGCTCAGGCGGACGTCCGCGTCGAGGGCACGGACCGCGACGGCGAGCTGACGATCGTCGCCGACGTCCGCCTCCAGGACGCCTGACCAGCCAACCAATTGATCAATTTGGTTACTTCGATCCGCCGTCATATTGTAGGGACAACCCAATGGCATGACCTATCGCGAGGGTAGTGCCCCTGGGGTCATGTCAGTATGATCCGAGTATGACAAGGCGGATTACCGTGAGTCTTCCCGACGACGTGGCGAAGTATCTCGACAAACATCCGAACAGTTCGGCCGTGGTGACGGAGGCCGTGAGGGCACGCATGCAGCGCGGAGCCGCCGCGGCGGCGGCACTGCGTGCGGCCGGCATCCCCCTCACCGACGAGGGCATCACCGCCGCGCGCGGCACTCTTCCCAGGTTCACCACCGAGCAGCGTGGCGAGTTCCAGCAGTGGCACAAGGACAAGGCGGCAGAGCGGGAGAGGGACGGCCGATGACTCCCTCGCTGACCGATGAACCGCGCACCATCCAAGCAGTGCTCGACCGTTCGGCTCTGCACTCCTTCGCCCGAGGTCACATCCACGTCGGCGAACTTCTCATCGACGTGGCCGACGACGACGCGTTCATGGGGATCCCCACGGTGGCGCTGCTGGAGGCCTACGCCGAAACCCGCGGCAACCAGCACGCCACCGCGTTGCTGAGGCTCCTGGTGACACTGCCCGGCATCGCAGTCATCGACCTGGATGCCGAGACCGCGGAGGCCGTCGCCCACGAGGTGGAGGCGGCCGAGGGTGACCTGGCCCGATCTCATGCCGTCTGGGCCGCGAAGGAGCACGAAGCCTGGTATCTCACCACCGAGCCGACCGAGGTGACGGAGCTACTGCCTCCCGGTCAGGTGCACGTGATCCCTCGCAAGGACGCGTGACGGGCTGAAAATGTCGTAGGGGCGGTCCAGGATGTCTCCGTGACTTCCTGGACCGCGCCTGCGGCGCATCGGACAAGCGAGCCCCTCACCGGCGACGAGCGGGTCATGCTCGAGGGCTGGCTCGACTGGCATCGCCAGACCCTGCTGACCAAGTGCGCGGGCCTCACCGGCGAGCAGCTCAAGCTGCGGGCGGTCGAGCCTTCCAGCCTGTCCCTGCTCGGCCTGCTGCGACACATGTCCGAGGTGGAGCGGAGCTGGTTCCGCAACCGCGCGGCCGGCCAGCAGACCGACAGGCTCTACAGCTCGGAGACCAACCGGGACGGTGACCTCGACGACGTCGACGGCGCGGACGCGCAGGCGGATTACGCCGCCTTCCTCGAGGAGATCGAGGCCGCCCGCGCCGCGATCGCCGACGTCCCGCTCGACCACGAGTTCATCTCGCCGAGGCATTCCGTGATGAGCGTGCGCTGGGTCTACCTGCACATGATCGAGGAATACGCCCGCCACAACGGTCACGCCGACCTGCTGCGCGAGCGCATCGACGGCCAGACCGGCGACTGACGCGGCCGGAGATCTGATGCCGGCTCGGCTTCCCCCGGCTCCACGCCGGGCTCGCCGCCACCGCGGGCGGGTCAGGCGCGGGGCAGGGCGGCGGCGCCCTGGTCCTGGAGGCTGAAGGTCGTCGCGACCCCGGCGTCGCCGACCGCCTCGGCCACCAGCCCGGTCGGGCCCAGCGGGTGCCACTGCAGGAAGGTGGTCCGGTTGCGCACCGCATAGGTGGTGCGGCCGTCGTCGTCCTTGCCCGACGCCACAAACGTGAACAGCTGCGTCGGCTCGTCGGCGTCGCAGGCCGCGGCGACCACGGTGAGCGGGACGGCGCCGCTGCCGCGCACCTGCAGGCAGAGCGGCTCGCCGCCGCCGCGCAGCGCGCCGGTCTTGATGAGCCGTTCCGGCACTCCGCCGCCCTTGGGCACCGGGACGAAGAGCGCCCGATCGGTGTAGTCGTCCGTCACCTGCAGCCGGCCGTCGTCGGTGACGGCGAGCACGGAATCCGGAAGCTCCGTCTCGTTGAGCCGCGGAAGGAAGAAGACCTGCCGCTTGCCGTCCAGGAAACCGGCCGGCGGCGGCGCCCCGCCGAAGCCGGAGGTGGCGGTGGCCGTCGGCACGACGGGAGCGCCGGAAGCGGCTGACGGCGGGTCCGCGGGGGACGCACCGGGATGGTCTTCCGCGGAGCAGCCCTGCAGCGCGAGGACGAGAACGGCCGCCCCGAGCAGAGTCTTACGCATCGACATCCTCTCAGCCGCGGCCAGCCTACGTCGCCGGTCGTGGGCCGGCCGCATCGATCAGGCGGCGATCGCGAGCGCCTTGCGGAGGTAGGGCAGGTCCCCGGGGCCGGACCAGCGGAACGCGGGCAGCTTCTGCGCCCGGGCCCCGCGGACCGCACGGTCGTCGTCGTCGACGAAGAGCACCCACGGCGCCTCCACGCCGAGCGCGGCGCAGCCCCGCTCGAAGTACTCCGGGGCCGGCTTGTGGATCTTCATCTCCCAGGAGCTGACGATCACGTCGAACTCGTCGGTCAGCGCGAGCAGGTCCAGGTCGCCGCGGAGCACGTCGGTGGCGTTGGTGGCCAGGCCGACCGGAAGCCCGGCCGCCCGCACCTCCCGCACGAAGGCGAGCGCCTCGGGGTCGACCGTGCCGCGGTGCCGCTGCCATTCGGTCACCGCCGCCTTCGCCTCGGCCTCCGGCAGCGGCAGGCGGGACGCCACCAGGTACATCCACTCCGCGTCGGTGATCTCGCCGGCCACCGCGGGCCGCAGCAACTCCCAGGCCATCGCGGTTGCCAGCAGCGTGCCCGGCTCCAGGCCGTACGTCCGCTCGACCGTCGCGGGCACCTCGGGGTCCCAGCGGCGCAGCACGCCGTCCAGGTCGATGAGCATGGCCCGGGCGGGTTGGCGATGCATGGGTCTAGTCCTCCGGTTCGCGGTTCAGCCGCTGGCTGATCACCTGGGTGACGCCGGCGCGCATGGTGACGCCGTAGAGGGCGTCGGCGACCTCCATCGTGCGCTTCTGGTGCGTGATGATGAGCAGCTGGCTCTTCTCCCGCAGCTGCCGGAAGAGCGTAATCAACCGGCCCAGGTTGACGTCGTCGAGGGCGGCCTCGACCTCGTCCATGATGTAGAAGGGGCTGGGACGGGCCCGGAAGATCGCGCAGAGCATCGCCACCGCGGTCAGCGAACGCTCACCGCCGGAGAGCAGCGACAGCCGCTTGATCTTCTTGCCCGGCGGCCGGGCCTCGACCTCGACGCCGGTGGCCAGCATGTCCTCGGGGTCGGTGAGCACCAGCCGGCCCTCGCCGCCCGGGAAGAGCACCTGGAAGACGGTCTGGAACTCGCGCGCGGTGTCCTCGAACGCCGAGGTGAACACCTCGAGGATCCGGTCGTCGACGTCCTTGACGACGGTGAGCAGGTCCTTGCGGGTCGCCTTGAGGTCCTCGAGCTGGTCGGAGAGGAACTTGAAGCGCTCCTCCAGGGCGGCGAACTCCTCGAGCGCGAGCGGGTTGACCTTGCCGAGCAGGGCCAGGTCGCGCTCGGCCTTGTTGGCACGCTTCTCCTGGGTGGGGCGGTGGAACGACATCGGCTCGGGCACCGCCTTGCCGTCCTTCTCCGCCAGCGCGACCTCGGCCTGGGTCGGCGGGACGAGCTGGTCCGGGCCGTACTCGGCGACGAGGGTGTCGACGTCGAGGGAGAAGTCCTCGGCCGCCTTCGCCTCGAGCTGCTCGATCCGCATCCGCTGCTCGGCGCGGGCCACCTCGTCGCGGTGCACCTCGCTGGTGAGCCGCTCGAGCTCGGCCATCAGGCGCTTCGCGCTGGCGCGTACCTCCTGCAGCTGGGCCTCGCGGGCGGTCCGCGCCCGGGCCAGCCCGTCGCGGGCCTCGAGCGCGTCGGCCAGCGAGACCGCCACCCGGGACATCGCGGCCGCCGCGCCGAGCGCGACCGCCCGCGCGATCTCGGCGCCGCGGGCCCGGGCCGCGCGGCGGGCGGCCGCCCGCTCGCGGGCCTGACGCTCCGCGTTGGCCTGGCGCATCAGCGAGTCCGCCCGGCCGGCGATCGAGGAGACCCGCTCCTCGGCCGTGCGGACGGCGAGCCGGACCTCCATCTCGTTCTGCCGGGCCTGCGGCACCAGCGCCGACAGGGTGTCGCGCTCCTCGGTGGAGGGTTCCTCGTCGATCGGGGTGGCCTCGGCCAGCCGCAGCCGCTCCTCCAGCTCGGCGAGCCCCGCCAGGTCACGGTCGCGGTTGCCCTCGGCCTTCTGCCGCGACGCGCCCAGGCGCTCCGACTCGGCCTTGGCCGAGCGGGCGGCCGCGCCGAGCTCGGCGAGGCGGCGGGCGGCCGCGTTGCGCTCGCCCTCGGCGGCCCGCTTGGCGGCGGCGGCGACGTTGACCGCCTCCTTGCGCTCGGCCACCTCGGCGCGGGCGTCGGCGAGCTCGGACTTGAGCACCCCGATGGACTGCTCGGCCGTCTCCCGGTTGACCCGGGCCTCGTCGACGGCGGCCTGCACCTCGATGTAGCTGGTGGCCTTGCCGGAGCCGCCGGCCGCGGCGTGGGCGCCGAGCACGTCGCCGTCGGGCGTGACGGCGCGCAGCTCGGCGTTCTGCGCGATGAGGCGGGTGGCGGCGGCGAGGTCGGTCACCAGGACGACGTCGCGCAGGGCGCGGTTGAGCGCGGGGCGGATCGTGTCGGGGCAGCCGATGACGTCGGGCGCCCAGACCGCGCCCTCGGGCAGCACCGGCCGCAGCGAGTCGAGCGAGCCGCGCATGCCCGGCTCGGCGGGGGCGCCGACGATGAGCGCGGCCCGGCCGGCATCCGCGATCTTGAGCGTACGCATGGCCTCGACGGCCTCGTCGATTCCGGTGAGCGCGACCGCGTCGGCGAGCGCGCCCAGCGCCGCCGCGAGGGCCGCCTCGTGCCCGGGCCGGACGGTGAGCATCGAGGCGAGGCTGCCGAGCAGGCCGGGAACCTGATCGGCCCTGCCGAGCAGCGCGCCGGCGCCGTCCTTGCGCTTGAGGCCGAGGGCGAGCGCCTCCTCGCGTGCCTTCCAGCTCGCGGCGTCCTTTTCGGCCGTGCGCTCGGCGTCGGACAGCTCCTTGACGACGGCGGCGGCCCGGTCGTGCGCGGACACCGCCTCGGCGTGGCGCTCGTCCAGCTCCGCGTTGTCGCGGTCGGCCTCGGTGGACTCCGCGGATACCGCGTCGACCTCGAGCTGCGCGGCCTCGGCGCGCTGCAGCGCGTCGTTGTGCGCGACGGCGAGCCGCTCGATCTCCTCGGCGGCGCTCCCGGTACGCGCACGGGCGGCGTTCACGTTGCCGGTGAGCTTGGCCAGGCCCTCACGCCGGTCCGCGATCGCCTTCGCGGCCGCGCGCAGGGCGCCCTCGGCCTGCAGCAGCTGGCGCTCCAGCTCCTGGCGGTGCTCGACGGCCTCGGCCAGGCGCATCTGGTCGTCGGTGAGGGCCTCGCGCAGCTCCTCCTCCTGCTCGCGGACCCGCTCGGCCTCGGCGACCAGTTGGTCCGGGTCGCGGCCGGGCCGCTCGTCGTCGGGCGCCGCGGCGAGGTGGCGCAGCCGCTCGCTGGCCAGTTGCTCCGTCGACCGGAAGCGTTCCTGCAGGGCGGAGAGCTTGTACCAGGTGTCCTGCGCGGCGGCGAGCAGCGGCGCGTCCTCGGCGTGCGCCGCCTCGAGGTCGGCGAGCCAGCGCTGGACCTCGCGGTTCTCCTCCTCGACCTGACCGCGGCGGTCGCGCATCGCCGACTCGTCGGCGATCTCCTTGTCGAGGGTCGTCCGCAGCGTGTGCAGGTCGTCGGCGAGCAGCCGCAGCCGGGCGTCGCGCAGGTCGGACTGGATGCCGGCCGCGCGGCGGGCGACCTCGGCCTGCTTGCCCAGCGGCTTGAGCTGGCGGCGAAGCTCGGCGGTGAGGTCGTTGAGCCGGTTGAGGTTGGTCTGCATCGCGTCGAGCTTGCGGATCGCCTTCTCTTTGCGCTTGCGATGCTTGAGGACGCCGGCGGCCTCTTCGATAAAGGCGCGGCGGTCCTCGGGCTTGGCGTGCAGCATCGCGTCGAGCCGGCCCTGGCCGACGATGATGTGCATTTCCCGGCCGATGCCGGAGTCGCTGAGCAGTTCCTGAATGTCGAGCAGGCGGCACGAGCTGCCGTTGATCTCGTATTCGCTCTCGCCGGACCGGAACATCCGGCGGGTGATCGACACCTCGGTGTAGTCGATGGGCAGGGCGCCGTCGCCGTTGTCGATGGTCAGGGTCACTTCGGCACGGCCGAGCGGGGCCCGCCCGGCGGTGCCCGCGAAGATGACGTCCTCCATCTTGCCGCCGCGCAGCGCCTTGGCGCCCTGTTCACCCAGCACCCACGCGATGGCGTCGACGACGTTGGACTTGCCGGAGCCGTTCGGACCCACCACACAGGTGATGCCCGGCTCCAGCCGCAGCGTCGTCGCGGAGGCGAAGGACTTGAAGCCCTTGACCGTCAGGCTCTTGAGGTGCACGGATCTCCGGGGGTCGGCGGGTGTCTGCTCGTCAGGAGGTTACCCGCAGGTGCACACCTTGTCCGCGCACGCCGCGCGTCCCGGAACGTGCCCATCTCGGGCGGGTCGACGCTGTTTGTCTGATTTCCCGAGGGGCGATCGACCGGCCGAATGGAGCCAGGGCAAAAAAGATGCGCGCCGCCACTAAGGGTGGAGGCGCGCTTCGCGGGGTGCGTCACGTGATGCGAGGGGATCTTGGACGCCGGTTCGCGGCGCCCGGTGAAGCTCAGGTCAGCGCCGGCTCGGTCAGCCGCAGAAGATCGTCTGCCTCCGCGGCGGCGGCCGCGAGACGATCATTCTCCGCCCGGAGGCGGGTGATCTCGAACTCCAGAGCCTGCACCCTGGAACGCAATCGGGTGACCTCGTCGAGCAGGCGCCGGTCGGGCGCTGCACCTACGTGGCCGTAGAGGGCCTTCGCCATTTCGTCTCCTTGTAAAGCGCTGCCGGAAAGGCCGGCCAAACGCGCGCCCAGTGGTACCGCACACGTCATACTCACGGACACGCGTGAGCACAAACTCCTGCACCCGGGAACGTGCTGTGGATGCAAATTGACCCGCATCCAGGACTCGACTGGACGCAGATGGGCGCGACTGGCGACTTCTCCATGGTGCGCCGATACCCACGCTCCGTCAAGCCATGCGCACCGCATCAACCCCGCCCGACAAGTGAATCACGCCACCCCCGCCGCCCTGTCCAGGACTTCATTACTTTCGTATCCCTCCGCGGCCCCGCTAAACGACTGCTTTCCGTTACCTGGGGTCGAGGCCTCTCGATCCCTTCGTGACCTTGCGGGCACGGCGCGTGCGACACGGCGGCGTCCGGGCGACGACCCTCGGATCCGGGCCAGCTTTTGGCACGCTCCCGGTGTAAATCGGCCGTAAAGCAGACAAACAGTGCGAACTATTGTCGCCTGCGCGACAGCATCCCGTTACTTTTGCCAGCTGTGTCGTTGCAGCCTTCGTGATAACACCCCCGTCGCGTCCGTGGTGCTGAACGCATGCGCATCTGTCTGCTCACCGGGGGCGGCTACCCGTTCCGCCGGGACGCACTCGGCGGCTGGTGCCGGACGCTCGTCGACGGCCTCGGCAGCTACACCTTCGACCTGCTGACGGTCACCGACCGTGAGCCGCCGGGCGGACCGGCGTTCCCGCTGCCCGGGCACGTGGCGTCGGCCAAGGCCTTCGCACTCAACCGCGAGGCCCGTCGCCGCGACAACGGCGACGGTCACGCCATCGCCGCCGCGAACCTGCTCTGCCGCGGTCTGCTCGCCGAGCCGGAGCCGGTGCTCGCCGACGCGCTGTTCGCCAAGGGACTGCTCGGGCTCTCTGTGCTGGCCGAGTCCACCGACCAGCCGCTGAACGCCGTGCCGCTGACGGACGTGCTGCTCGACGCCTGGCGGGCCGGGCGGCTGTCGGCGAGCGACGAGCGGCTGCCCCGGCTCAGCCTGCGCGACGCCCGGACGGCCACGACCCTGCTGCGGCACGCGGCCCGGGCGCTGTCCGTGCCGGTGCCGGCCGTCGACCTGGTGCACTGCGTCGGCGGGACGACGCCGCTGCTCGCCGCCCTGGCCGGACGCTGGCGCACCGGCGCCCCGCTGCTGCTCACCGAGGCGCGGGCGCCCGTACCCCGGCCCCGGGCCGGCGAGGAACGGCTCTCCCCCGCGGTGCGGACGGTGCTGCGCCGGTTCCGCCGGGCGGTCGCCCGCACCGGGTACGCCGAGGCCGGGCTGATCGCGCCGCTGAGCGCGTACCACCACTCGTGGGCGCTCGGGCACGGCGCCGAGCCCGGGCGGCTGGTGCCGGTGCCCGCGGGGGTCGACCCCGCCGACTTCCCGTCCGCGCCCGAGGCGCGCACCCAGCCGGCCATCGTGTGGGCCGGAAACGGCGGGCCGGACAGCGGCCTGCGTCCGCTGCTCGAGGCGTTCACCGCGGTGGCCGCCGCCGTGCCCGGAACCGTGCTGCACCTGGTCGGCGTCGCCGCCGCGCACGAGGACCACTGCGCCGAGCAGATCGAGCGGACCGGGCTGGGCCGGGAGATCCGGCTGCACCCGCTGCCCGCGGACCCGAGCGACCGGTACGCGGACGGCCACCTCGTCGTGCACGTGCCGGGGCCCGCCGACCCGCCGTACCGGCTCATCGAGGCGATGATGTCCGGCCGCGCCGTGGTCGGTCTCGACGTGGGCCCGGTGGCGGAGACCCTCGGCGACGCGGGCGTCCTGGTACCCGTGGACGATCCGGCCGCCCTCGCGGCCGCCTGCGTGAGCCTGCTGAACGCCCCGGCCCGCCGGCGCGCCCTCGGCGACGCCGCCCGGCGCCGGGCGCTCGCGTACTTCACCGCCGACCGGGTCGTCCGGGTGTACGGCGCGCTGTACACCGATCTCGCCGGACCGCCGCCGGCCACCGCGTACGAACTGGCGCTGGCCGTGCCCGCGCCTCGGGTGGCGCGGCCCGCCAGCGTGCGCTGGCTCGTCGAGGCCTGGGAGGACAGATGACCGAGCTGGCACCGCGCCGCACCCGGCGGGCTCCCTCGCTAGCCACCACGCTGCTGCTGCGCTGCGCGCTCTACCTGGGCCCGCTGAGCGTCGTGGCGGCCGCCGCCCGGCCGCTCAACGGCGCCGCCTGGCAGGTGCCGACCGGCACGCTGCTGCTCGGCTGGAGCGTGGCGCAGGCCCTCGCGGGTGCCGGCACCGCCGTCGCCCGCCGGCGCGGGCCGGGCGCGGGAGCCCGGCTCGTCGGCTGCGGC
>NZ_JBEZXZ010000201.1:0-16281 GCF_040638275.1 Actinoplanes sp. NPDC026623
AGCACCGCGAGTTGGTGGCGCAACACGAGGATCTCCGTGTCCTTGTCCCCATCGCTGCCCGGTAACAGCCGCAGCAGCGCGAATGCGTTGGTGATACCCAGGTACGCCAGTCGCAGCAGCATGAGACGACATCATCGCGCAGCCATCAACGACGATGGACACGCAAGACGCGGGGGACAGCGAACCAAGATCGTTGCCGCGACCCGAAAACCTCTCCGACCAGCGCGGACGCAATATTCGGCAGGTACAGGGCCGGGGAACGCCTGATTGTTGTTCAGCTGGTTGGTGAGGTCGACCTGCTGGTCGAACAGGCTGGTGACGTAGTGGTAGAACGCCAGTACGACGGTTCCCCACAGGGCGATGAAGCCGGCGACGGAGGCGACCGCGGCGGCCAGGCCGGCCGGTGCAGTGGGCGGTACGGCGGTGGCAGAGAGGGTCATCCTGCTGGTAACAGGGCGCGGCAGGCGGCGACCGCACACTGAACTCGGCAGTTCAGTGTGCTCTCGGCGCCAAAGAGCCACCGGAGCGTCAACCACCCGCAGGGTCAGGCTCGCGCCGGCTGGGCCCAACGGCCGGCGGCAGATGGCGATGGCCTCGGTGGTTACGCCTGGCGGAGAAGGTGGCGCGAAGGGCTGTAGTCGATCTTCGTGTCGGCGTAGACGCCAAGAGTGTTGTCCTTCAGGCACCGTAGGCCGACGCTGACCCAGCGCACTTCGCCGTCGTCGAAGAGCGCATAGCCGACCGCGACGGCGAACTCCTCGCCTCCGCAGGGGCAGGCGCAGGAGTCGTCGTCGGTCCCGCTCCAGTGTTCGGCGCTGTCGCCGATGAACGCGATCGTGCCACAGGCGAGGCACGCCCGCTGGGCCGCTTCCTCCTCGTCGATATTGACGCGGAAGGCGCGGCCGTCGCACTCACTGCATCGGGACTCCACCACCGTGGCTACCGGGTAGCCACCTGCCTTGAAATGGCGGACGTACTCGGCGAGATCGTCGAAGTTGTCCCCGCGCCACAGCTTTCCGGACTTGTCGAGTGTCACCTCAGCATTCTGCCTGGTGTCGCCGTTTGCGGTATCCGCTCATCGCCAAATCCGGATGCCGACCGGCAACGGCAAGCATCACACTACGTAGTTAGCGGTTCTCTCCGATGGCGGCCGCCCGGCCGCCAACCCGCAGAGTCACCAGGTCAACTCGGCACGGCGGCGGGTCTGCTCGGTGAGCGCCGCGACGTGCCTGGCCATCGCCTCGGCTGCGCGCGTTTCGCCGGCTGGGCGTACGGTCATGAGCAGCGACGCTGCCTGATCCAGTACCACATCCTCTCGGGCGAGGACGAAATACAGCGTGAGCGCCGCCGACCGGGCGTTGCCGTCGGGGAACGGGTGGAAGAACGCCACATCCAGGTATACCCGGGCGGCCCTCGACGGCAGGGGCAGTTCGGGGTCGGTGGCCTCGGCGAGACACGCATCGAACGCCTCGGGCAGATCTGGCTGGTACGCGTACCACTCTCGGCCGCCCTTTGCCCAAGCGGACGTCGTGCGGAACGGCACCTCGCTGACACCGAGCAGGATCCGTTGCCATGTCTGGAGCCGGGCGAACGTGAGCGGGCCGCCCCGGTCAGCGTCGACGCGTGCCACGCGCAGTGCGGCGAGCAGCCGGTCGGCGTCCTCCTGCCGCGTGGCGAAGAACTCGGCGTTGCCGTCGCGCCCGGTGCGGGCTGGCCCGCGCACGTGTTCGGCGACGTCCGCCCACCGGGCCGCCCGCCGGACACGCCGCCACGTACTGAGCGCGTCGAAACGTGGAGAGTAGTCGGGCTGCCGTGCGCGCGAAGCGGCGGGCAGCTCGCTGCTGCGCCGGCTCGGCCAGTCGCGGGGCCAGGTATCGGGCCAGGCGAGGTGACGTGGTTCGATGCCGGTGACCGCCGCGGCCAAAGCCTCCGCGGCGTCGGCGACCTCCGCGCCCGTCGGTGCGGTCCAGCTCCGAAACCGGCCGCCGATCGCGTCGTCGATCATGGCACCGGCCAGGTGGTCCGGCACCCCGGCAGCGAAGAGGAACCAGCCGAGGACCCGGCCGCTGTTGCCGTACCAGTATTCCTCCGAGCCCGTGCGCGCCATGGCCGTCGCGACTAGATCGCCGACCGCGGCCTCCCAAGCGGCGAATGCCGCGCGCGGATTCTCCGGCAGCGGCAGGTGCCGCGCAAAAAGGTCGGCGAGTTCCTCGAGGTACGAGCGCCAGTCCAGTAGCGCCCCCGCGACGGCGTCGAGCGTCCGCTCCGGCGTCGTGAACGAGTCCTGGGCGCAGCACCACCGCAGCCCCTGTCCTCCGCCGTGGGAGTGCCCGGTGCTCAGGCCCTCCCAGCCGGCCGCCCACCGACCGTAATGCTCGACGAGCCCCACCGTCACTGCGGCAAGCCATGCGTTGTACGGGTCCCCCGAGGTGTGGTCCACGGGCGTCGCCGGGCCGGATGGCGCAGGCATCTCGGCCGGGGCCACGGCATGAACGACGGCGGGCGCAGTGCTCGGGTCGAACGGTTGAGCGGCCGGGTCCACCTCCGCCCATGTCAAGGTCCAAGGTTGCAGTCGCGGATCTAGTGGATCGATCGTCATCGTCCGGCCATTTTGCCACGGCGTCCAGCGAGGGATGCCCCTCCTTGTTGTTGTTCGCCGCATTCGACCGCGCGGCCATGAGCAGCACCCGCTCGACCAAGCATGACGACCCGCGGGAAGCGGAGGTCCGGCAGGTTGGCGGGAGCAAGACTAGATCTGGCCTGCCTTCGGCAATTGCGCAATACGCGATCCCGGCTGCCAGATTGTCATGCACTGAGCTTGTTGTTTGACCTGCCGGGTTTCGTCGATGGAGCGCCCTCGGCGCCAGATGAGGGCGCGATCCCAACTTCGTGACTTGAACTCGGTAGTGGCTGCTGCCGCATCCGGATAGCGTGCCCAACCAACGCAGGACTGAAGGAGTGGAGACGGTTCGTGACATTGACCAGCAAAGGATCCCGGCGCATCGTCGTTGATGGCCTCGCATTTCGCTGGCTGGTCAGACGTAGGCCGACCTACTGCCAGGCTCTCGGCTGGTCACCGTTGACGTTCGTCGTCGAACTCCTCGACGAGCCGGGAGCACTGCTCGTGGTGGCACTGCCATACGCGCACCCCGGGAACTGGCTCGGCCTACCGAGCACATCTGTTCTTCCGGCGACCGTGGCCGCCGGCATCCATCAGGCACTGGCCACCGGCTGGCAACCGGGCCGACCCGGCCCAGCATTCGCGCTGACACTCGACGAAGCGCTGCTGTAGAACCCCCGCCACCAAGCGTTGTCGGCGGCAGATGTGCGCGCCTGCGTTCGGCCCCCGTAAGTGCATGTCGGCCCGCCCGACGAACGGTTGAAAGTATGGATCAAGCTAGCGTGCGGGGATGGATCCGCTGGGAGAGACGCCGCTGCACATTGCCGCCGAGGCAGGCGATAGGCGCGAGGTCGCCCGGCTGATAGCCGCGGGCGCCGCCGTGGACGCCGGCAACTACCGCAGGTATACGCCGCTGCACGTCGCCGCCGGGATGGCGGCATCCGAGGTCGTCGCGGTGCTGCTGACCGCTGGCGGGCTCCCTGACATCCGGACATCGGCATGATCGAGTGCCCTCTCGTCGGCAAGAGCGTGCGCCGGCACAGCCCACGCTGCTACGCATGGTGACGGCTCCTCCGGTGGCCAGCGCGCCCGCTGCGCGGCAATCCGTGCGCGTGACCTTGGTGACGCTCGGCGAGGAGCCTGGTTGGTCCGTAGATGGAATGATCGCCCAATGCCTTTCATCGTCGATGTCTGCCTCGTCTTCCGCGCCCGCCAAGGCCTGCCGTCGCCGGTCCGGGCCGCTGCTGGGCAACAGCGGCTCCTTCCCGGCGAGGCTGTCGAGGTGGCCCTGCGAGCGGGTGTCGGCTTCGAGGACGGCGATCTCACCGAACGCGGATGGTTTTTCGACACGGACGTGTTGTCGGCTCGCCTGGCGGCGTGGGCGGACCTGCTCGGCGACGGGCCGTGGATCGACAGGTTCCCCTTCCGGCCGACCTTCGAGCTGGTCGCCCGCCACCTGTACGGCCAACTCGTACCCGAGGTCCCCAGCCTGGCCTTCGTGGAACTCGAGGACCGAACGTACGGTAGCCGCACGCGCTACCTGCCCGGCCCCTGATCCCAGGCCAGTCTTGAGGCTCGCGTTAACAGGGCGTCCGTTGCCGCGCAACTATCGGCGGCAGATCCGGATAACGGCTAGCGGTCCGGTGGCTTGGCGCGGCAGGGTGAACCGTGATCACTATTCAACGAGTGCGTGTGCGCTGGAGTGCAGCAGCACGTGGAGCGCCGGCGGCGAACGCCCGGCGGGGTCTGTGCAGCCCAGCGGTGCTTCCGCCGTCGATGCCAGCCGGTGATGTGGTCATTCATGACGTGCTTTCAGATGAGGCGGCCCGGTACGTGGGTCATGACGGCGTTGTCAGTGGTGGCCTGGATCGAGCCCACGACCTCGACCTCTGGTTGTCCGTGGAGAGCGGGACGTTGGTCGTCGACCGGTTGCCGGGCTGGGCCGCCTATCCGCGGCAGAGTGGCCCGGCCCGTCTCTTCGCGCTCAAGCCCGGGGAGATCGGCCGGTATCGGGCAAACTTCCGATTCACCGTCACCACATGCGCCTGCAATCCCAGCTGGTACTACGAGGACTGGCTGATACTCATCGCGAACGGCGAGATGAAGACTGACGGATTCGTCTCACGCGAGCCGGACCATAATGTCGACCACCGCGTCCACCTTTACGGCGGATCGAGACGGCCAAGCCGGCGACACGATAAGTGATTGCGGGGCTCGGCCGACGCGCACGACCGGCGGCAGAGGCGGGTGTCCAGTCTCCGTCGCGCCTGCCGAGAGGGGTTAGGCCGCGTCAGAACCAAGTCCGCGGGTGGGCAAGTCGCCATAAACGCCCACGCCAGCGTGCACGCTGAGGATGTAGAAAGACCTCGATATCCTCCAGCGCGTTGTCGGCATTCCCCCTGACGTGGGGTCTGGTGCGCACCTGCCGAAATGCGGCGACTACACGATTTTCGTCGAGCTGACCGTAAACCCTCGCCAAGTGCCCAAGGCAAGTGGCAGCGAGCGCCTGCACTTGACGGTCATCGTGGTCCAGCAGGGTCAAGTAGAGATCTTGCGACTCTCTCTGTCAAGCCCCGAGTTTGATGGAGAGTTGGTTAGCTGGTTTCCAGAGGTGCGGTGACCGTGCGGGTCATCGCGTGTAGCGCTTCGTATTCGGCGGGCGGGAAGTGCCCGAGTTCGCCGTGCAGGCGCCGGTTGTTGTACCAGTCGATGTACTCGACGGTGGCCATCTCCAGGTCGTCGAGGCCGCGCCACGGACCCTTGTTACGGACGAGTTCGGCCTTGAACAGGGAGTTGAACACCTCGGCCATCGCGTTGTCGTAGGAGTCGCCCTTCGAGCCGACCGAGGCGACAGCGCCGGTTTCGGCGAGCCGCTGGCTGTAGCGGATCGCTCGATATTGGACTCCGCGGTCGGAGTGGTGGACGAGTTTGTGCAGGTCAGCGCCCTGGCTCTCGCGGCGCCAGATCGCCATCTTCAGTGCGTCGAGGGCCAGATCGGTGTAGAGACTGGTCGCGACCTGCCAGCCGACGATCAGCCGGGAGAACACGTCCAGCACGAACGCGGCATAGACCCAGCCCGCACTCGTGCGCACGTAGGTCAGGTCGGCGACCCACAGCTGGTTCGGCTGTTCCGCGGTGAAGTCGCGGTTGACCAGGTCACGAGGCCGGTCGGTCTCCGGGGCCGGCCGGGTCGTGCGCGGCGACTTGTCACGCAGCAGCCCTCGCAGGCCAGCGGCACGCATGAGCCGCTCGACCGTGCACCGGGCAACCTCGACGCCCTGGCGGTGCAGCTCGTGCCAGATCTTGCGCGCCCCGTAGACGCTGTAA
Organism: Actinoplanes sp. NPDC026623; assembly: GCF_040638275.1. Lineage (NCBI taxonomy): Bacteria > Bacillati > Actinomycetota > Actinomycetes > Micromonosporales > Micromonosporaceae > Actinoplanes > Actinoplanes sp. NPDC026623. The sequence continues at coordinate 5,948 of NZ_JBEZXZ010000201.1, forward strand.
TTCTCGGCGTGGATCTGCTCGATCAGCACGGTCAGCTCCTCGTCACGCCGGGAGCGAGCCGAGGCCGGGCGGCCCTTGGCGGCGTAGTAGGTCGACGGTGCGATCTGTGCCGGCGTGTCTTGGAGTGCCTGCAGGACCGGCTGGACACCGTGTTCCTCGTGCTGGGAGTCGACGAAGGCGACCTTCATCGCGACGGACGGTCCAACTCCGCCGCGAAGAAAGTTGCCGCGGACTTCAGGATCTGATTCGCCCGGCGCAGCTCACGATTCTCCCGCTCGAGAGCGGCAAGGCGTTCCGCGTCGCTGCTGGTCGTGCCCGGCCGCTGTCCGGCGTCGGTCTCGACCTGCTTCACCCACACCCGCAACGCCTCAGGATGGACACCGAGTTGATCGGCGATCCGCCGGATCGCCCCGACCGCACCGGCCGGGTCCCGGCGGGCCTCGACCGCCAACCGGGTCGCCCGCTCACGCAGCTCATCGTTGTACTTCTTCGGTGCCGGCATAGCTAAATCTTCTCCCAGGTTTCGATGTCTCCATCAAACCCGGTGCGGGACACTGACCGACGGCGCCTGCCCGACAGGACGGACCCGGTCCACGTGCCGTCGCGTCGCTGCCAGCCGCCTCGCCCGGCATCGTCAGCGCCGGCTACGTAGGCAGCCCCTGGCGTCTTACCGCCGTGACCGACGACCGCGGCGTCGAGGTCGGGCCGCCTGGCTTCGTCGTGCGGAGACAGGAGGTTTGCCAAGGTGATGGAAGCCGGCATCGCCACGATCGCGCCTAAGGCGAAGTAGAGCGCCTGGCGTTTTAGGAGGCCATCGTCAGACGGTGCCTGCTCGGCGGCTGAGGAGAAGTCAGCATTGACTGGCGCGTACACGTCGATCGCAGTCCCGCAATCGCCGCGCTCCATCGCCTGGTCAGCAGGATTCTCCCGGACCGTGGTCGCGGCGAGGGTGATGCCGAGTCGAAGAGTCACGACGGTTCCGTAACTCATATTGCTTGCGTGTTACGTGACGCATCGATAGAACTGGATGCAGAGAGCGCTCTCCGTCGCCGCCCCACGCCGGACAGTCGTCCTGTCCTCTCGGGTCCGCTCCGACGGGCGGCGGAGAAGGCGCTGCCACCGCCTCCATCGGGAGTCCCCATGTCCCATGCGCTGTCCCCGACGCACCCTAGACGGCCCGTCCTACTGACGGCCGCCCTCGGCGCCCTGCTGCTCATCACGTACCTCGGGTTCACCGGACTGTCGGCGCACGCCGCCGCCACTCCGATCTCGCAGGGCAAGACCGCCACCGCGTCGTCGAGCGAGAACCCGGGCCCCTACCCGGCCTCGGCCGCGGTCGACGGCAACACCGGCACCCGCTGGTCCTCCGCCTTCAGCGATCCGCAATGGCTGCAGGTCGACCTCGGCGCCACCGCGACCATCACGTCGGTCACCCTGAACTGGGAAGCCGCCTACGGCAAGGCCTTCCAGATCCAGACGTCGACCAATGGAACCAGCTGGACGACGATCTACAGCACCACCACCGGCGCCGGCGGCGTGCAGAACCTGACCGTCTCCGGCAACGGCCGCTACGTCCGGATGTACGGCACCGCCCGCGGCACCCCGTACGGCTACTCGCTGTGGGAGTTCCAGGTCTTCGGCTCGGGCGGTACCACCCCGACCACCCCGCCCACCACGACTCCCCCGGCCGGCGGCTTCTGGGGCGACACCAGCACGATCCCGGCCGCCGGCAACGTGCTCGAACTCAAGATCCTGAACCGGACCAACGGCAGGTACCCGGACAGCCAGGTCTACTGGAGCTTCAACGGCCAGACCCACTCGATCGCCGAACAGCCGTACTTCGACATGTCCGCCAACTCGGCCGGACGGATGTACTTCTACCTGGGCTCGCCCAACAGCCAGTACTTCGACTTCATCGAGTTCACCGTCGGGCCGGACGTCTTCAACGGCAACACCACCCGGGTCGACGCCTTCGGGCTCAAGTTGGCCATGCGGCTGCACTCGCACGACGGCAACGATGTCCAGGTCGGCGAGGACCAGGCCACCTTCGCCGAGGACCGCGCCGTCACCTTCCAGAAGTTCCAGAACGAGGTACCGACCGAGTTCAAGCACCTGGCCACCGCGACGGCGCCGTACCGGATCATGGCACCCGGCAGCGACGCCGCGTTCCGGGCCGGAGGTCAATACCAGAACTACATGTCCTCGTACGCCTCGAGCGTCGGCATCAACGAGACCACCAGCAACATCTTCGGTTGCGCCGGAACGCTGGCCAGCCAGCCCCAGAAGTGCGCGGCGCTCAACCGGCACACCGCCGACCTGCCCTCCTCTCAATGGGAGACGGTCGCGAATTTCTACCGGGCCGCGCCGGCCAACTACTACGCGAAGTTCTGGCACGACCACGCCATCAACAGACTCGCCTACGGCTTCCCGTACGACGACGTGGCCGGGCAGTCCTCGTTCATCTCGCACACCGACCCGCAGTGGCTGGTGATCGCGGTCGGCTGGTAGAGGACCCGACCCACGCATTACTCGCCCTTGGGTGACAACGGCCTTCATCCGGGCCGCCGACTCACAGGATCCGCGAACTCCTAATCCGCGGGTTGTAGGCTCAAGCCCTACGCGGCGCACAGGTGATCATGGCTCTGATCAGGCATTTTATGTCTGATCGGAGCCTTTTTCATGTCCCTTGTGTACCAGTGCGTGGTCAGGCCGCCTACGGAGGTAGGCGAGGTACTGGACCGCTGTCAGCATGAGGCCGACCCGGAGACCACGGCGAGCACGATCACGACTCCCCACCCGACGGCGGTCAACGTAGCGCCAGGTCCCGTTGACCTTGACGTAAGTCTCGTCGACGAACCACCGGTCGCCTGGTGAGTGGCGGGTGAACCGTTGCACCCACCGGAAGATGGTCACGTGGTCGACCCTCAACGCCGCGTTCGGCGAGCAGTTCCTCGACGTCGCGGTAGGACAGGCCGTAACGCAGGTACCAGCGCACCGCCACCAGGATCACCTCGGCCGGGAAGCGGAAGCCGGCGAACGCCGACCGAGGAGGAGACCAGGACGAGACCGAGCCGTGGACTTCACCGGTCAACCGTGCCTGATCATCCTGGCAGCCGACGCAACAGAGCCCGACCACCCGTGGTCAGGGCCACCCCAACACCTTCCCGAAGCGGACCAACTCGCCGTAGTACGCCGGGTCGGGCTCCGGCTCCAGGACCAGCCGAAGCAGTGCGACAGCCGCCTGCGTCGGAGACTGCGCCCCGGTCAAGTCGAACCACGGCCGCGATGACGCTGTATCGATCATGCCGGGGCATACCGCAGCCACCAACCGGCCCTGCGCCAGGTCCTCCGTGCGCCGCCGGCCTGCGACAACGCGCACCGCCGCGACCTGAGCAACCTTGGACACGATGTTGATGAACTCCGGCCACCCCTCGTCACGTGCGCGTCCGTCGATCACGGCATCGCGCCATGCCAGTGTGATGGCGTCGAGGTCATCCAACGTCTGCACCTCCTCGAAGCGGGCACGCAACGGGATCGGTAGTTCGCGAAGCCGGCCGAGCGTGCTGGACACCACGACGAAACGCCCCCGCGGCCGCAGCACCGGCAGGAACGCACGCAGCATCCGCGTCGTGCCAAGGTTGTTGGCGTCGACATACGCGCCGATGACATCAGCGGGCACGTCCTCGGGCACCGTACGCAGGTAGTGGTTGGACAGAACAATGTCGACGCCGCCGTGCTCGGCCCTCATCCGCTCGGCGAAGGCGGTGACCGCGCCTCCATCACGAACGTCCAACAGCCGGGCGCGCACGTCGGCACGAGCACCCGAGATCCGCTCGCGGGCAGCCCCGATACGTTGGCTGTCGCGGCCGGTGAGGTACACGATGTCGGCGGATCCGAGCTGTCGCGCAAGTCCCTCGACCAACGCGAAACCCAGACCCTGGTTGGCTCCGGTAACAAGAGCGATCTTTCCCACACGACGAATCTAGATCCACCAGGCGGCCGAGCACATACCTGAACCTGTCCTACGGCAACTCCAACGGACCGACGTTGGCCACCCCGCCGTTGTTTGCCGCTCTGGCTCCGGCCCGCAGTGTCCTGATCGCTGGTGCGGGCGGCGGCTTCGATGTGTACGCCGTCTGCCGTTGGCCCTTGCGCTGTGGGCCGTAATGGCGTGCAGGTGCACCTGGCCATCCTGTCCTTCTCCGAACTGGTACTGCTCGACCATGCCGGGCTTCCCCACCAGCAACGACCCGGCGCGGCTGCAGCGGCTCATCCACCGAGGGCGACAAGCCGGCGGCTCGCGGCAGTCTTGGGTGGTCCGACCGTGACCAGGTGGCCGTTCGCGATGCGCTGCTGTTCGATCATCGCGACCGACGCCTCGGTGGATCAGGTGGCGAACCTGCCGCTGGGAATGGTGGCGTTTCGCGAAGACGCGCAGAGCCCGTGGAAGGTTGAACCGTTCGCAGGCTTCAAGGATTGACAGCCAACCGGCTCCCCACCCGGTCACGTGACGTCGCGGCGGACGGTGGTGGCGATCGCCACCGCGACCAAGGCCGCCGCGTATGCCGCCAGTGCCAACCCGGCCCACCCGGGCGCCGGCCCGCCAGTGCTGGTCGGCGCGCTCTCCAGCGCGGAGCCGAGGGCGAACGGCAGCCACTTGCCGGCATCGCCGAGAAGCTGGGCGACGATGCCTTCGACCAGGGCGATCCAGGCCAGGGCCGTGGCCACCGCGGCGATCAGGTTGGTGACCAGAGCGCCGACACCCACGCCGACGGCGGCGAACAGGACGTTCCAGGCGATGCTGCCGAGCAGCGTGCGCCACAGCTCCCACGACGAGAGCGACAGTGCGGGGCCGACCCAGAGCACAGTGGTGACCACCGCCGTCACGGCCGCGGTCAGCGCGAGCACCAGGCCGGCACCGGCCGCCACCACCAGCTTCGCGAGCACCACCCGTTCCCGCCGCGGCGTCGCCAGGTACGCGTCGGTGATCGTGCGGTGCCGGTACTCGCCCGCGATCGCCATGATTCCCAGCAGCAGGGAGAAGAGCGCGACGAGACCGACGTGCGCGAGCGCGCCCTGCTGCGCCGCCACGCTGTCCCGGTCGTCCCGGTTGAGCATCAGGCCGCACACCCCGGCCACGACGATCAGCTGGGCGATGCCCAGCAGCATCCACGTGCTGCGCACGGTACGGAGCTTGCGGAACTCGGCCGCGATGATCATCGGGAGGCTCCCGTCAGGCGCAGGAAGGCATCCTCGAGGCTGCCGCCGGGCGTGGCGAGGTCGGCGACCGGGCCTGCGTAGCGCAGCACGCCCTCGTTGACGATCACGACCCGGTCGGCGGTCTGTGCGACCTCGGCGAGCACGTGGCTGGACACGATGATGGTGCGGCCGTCGTCGCCCAGATCCCGCAGCAGCCGGCGCAGCCACGCCATTCCGGCGGGGTCCAGGCCGTTGCCGGGTTCGTCGAGGACGAGCACCTCGGGGTCGCCGAGCAGCGCGGCGGCCAACCCGAGCCGCTGCCGCATACCCAGCGAGTAGCCGCGTACCCGCCGGCCGGCCTGCCCCGCGGTCAGCCCGACCGTGTCGAGCACCTCGTCGACCCGGGAACCGGGGAGGCCGGCCGCTGTGGCCGAGATCAGCAGGTGCTGCCGCCCGGTGCGGCCCGGGTGGAAGCCGATCGAGTCGAGCATTGCGCCGACCACCCGGCGCGGGTGCGGCAGCTCGGCGTAGGGCCGCCCGCCGATGGTCACCGACCCGGCGGTGGCCCGCACCAGGCCGAGCAGCATCCGCAGCGTAGTTGTCTTGCCGGCCCCGTTCGGGCCGAGGAAGCCGGTCACGCCGGGCGTGACGGCGAAGCTCAGGTCGCGTACGGCAGTGACGCCGCCGAATCTCTTGGTGAGCCCGTGCACCGCTACATCAGTCATGGGCCGACTCTGGCCTGGCGGGCGTCCGTTCTCGTCGCCTCGGCGCGGCATCTTGGGGATACCGCGCCGGCGGTATCCCCACCGGCCCGGACCGGCCGTACGGTGTTGCCATGCGCGTCCTCGGCCATCTGAAGCGGATGGCGCACGACCGTCCGCACGTGGCGGATGCCGCGACGGCGCTCGTCATCTGGCTCGTCGCGCTGCTGACCACGCCGGCCGGTCATCACCTGCGTGACGGCGTCGCGCTGGCCGCCTCCGGTGTCGCCTGCGGCGCACTCGCCCTGCGCCGCCGATGGCCGTACGCGGTCCTGCTGGTCAGCACCGTGGCCGCGGAGGTCTACCTGGCCCGGATGGTTGCCGGCGGCGGCACCCTCATCCTGGCCGCGCCGCTGATCGCGCTCTACACCGTGGCGGAGGGCGCCGACCGCAGACGTTCCCTACTGATCGCCGGTTCCCTGGTGCTGGTGATCGGCGCCTTTCATACCCTGGCCAAGGCGGGGCACTGGCTCGGCCCGGAGAACATCGCCCTGGCCGCGCTCGGCGGTCTCGCGGTCGCCGCCGGCGAGGCGTCCCGCAACCGGCGCGCCTACCTGGCCGAGGCGCTGCTGCGGGCCCAGGAACGGGTCACCGAGGAACGGCTGCGGATCGCCCGCGACCTGCACGACAGCGTCGGCCACCACCTCGCGCTGATCAACGTGCAGGCCGGCGTGGCGGGGCACGTACTGACCGGCGAGCCGGAGCCGGTCCGCGAGACGCTGGAGCAGATCCGGCGCAGCAGTCGCTCGGCGCTGGACGAGCTGCGCGACGCGGTCGGCCTGCTGCGCCGCCCCGACGAGCCGGCGACCCCCACCGAGCCGGCCGTCGGGCTCGCCGCGCTGGACGACCTGCTCGCCGACTTCGCGCGGTCGGGGCTGCACATCGTCGGCGAGCGGGACGGCGACGACCGGGCGCTGCCCCCGGCGACCGACCTGGTGGCGTACCGGATCGTCCAGGAGTCGCTGACCAACGTACGCAAGCACGCCGGCCCGGTCGAGGTGCGGCTGGCTCTGCGGCGCGAGCACGATGCACTGACCGTACTGGTGGAGAACGACGGCCCGACGGTGTCACCGCCGCCCGGACCGGACGCGCATGGCCTGCTCGGCATGCGGGAGCGGGTCGCCGCGCTGGGCGGGACGATGCACGCGGGGCCACGACCGGACGGCGGCTTCCGGGTGGCGGCCCGGCTTCCGGCCGGCAGCCGGCAATCCGATCACGGGCTGCGGCGGGCCGCCCGTACGGGGGATCCGGGTTGATCCGGGTCGCGCTCGCCGACGATCAGCCGCTGCTGCTGGCCAGCTTCGCAAGGCTGATCGACGCCACCGAGGACATGTGCGTGGCGGGCACCGCCCGCACCGGCCGGCAGGCGGTCGACGTGGTTCGCGCGACCGGCGCCGACGTGGTCCTGATGGACATCCGGATGCCCGAGCTGGACGGCCTCGCAGCGACCCGCCTGATCACCGCGGACGAGCGGCTCGCCGGCGCCCGGGTGCTGATCCTCACCACCTTCGAGATCGACGAGTACGTCTTCGAGGCGCTGCGCGCGGGCGCGAGCGGCTTCCTCGGCAAGAGCGCCGAGCCGCAGGAACTGCTGCACGCGATCCGGGTCATCCATCGCGGCGACGCACTGCTGACCCCGGCCGCGACGCGCAGCCTGATCGCCCGCTACCTGGCGCACCCCACCCGCGCCGACGTCGGCTCGCCGAAGCGCCTGGCCGGCCTGACCGAGCGCGAACGGGAGGTGCTCGCGCTGGTCGGCAGCGGTCTGTCCAACGAGGACATCGCCCGCCACCTGGTGGTCAGCCCGCACACGGTGAAGACGCATGTCAACCGCACGATGACCAAGCTAGCCGCGCACGACCGGGCCCAGCTGGTCGTCATCGCCTACGAGACCGGACTGGTCAAGCCAGGAGGATGACGCGCCGAGTGCATCGTTCCTCAAATGGGTGACTATCCGGCAAAGAGTCCACCGGGATGATTCCGTGTAGTACGAGTCAGATCGATCCCGCCGGGGCGGTTGCTTCATGACCGGGCCGCAGACGCTCTGGTGCAGGCGGTCGCGTCTTCGGATGTCCAGGCGGGCCGGCCTGTCCGGGGCGACGGCCTGCACGGGCGACAAGTGCATCGGGCGGGTGTTCGCGATGCCCTGATGCGGACGATGCTGGTTGTAGAACTGTTCGAACTCTCGCAGCGCGTGCAGCAGATACGGCCGGTTCCAGGTCAACGTCAGATCCAGCAGTTCCGGTCGGCAGGTCTGCACCACCGCTCAATGATCGAATTCATGCGGGGCATCCGAACGACGCCACAAAGGTCACCGCTTCGCGTTGAATCGCGCTTGGACGTGTGGGTGCCTCCGTTTCGGAGTCTTCCGGCGGCTGGGGGCCGGCTCAGCGGGCGTTCCGAGGGAGCGTTCTCACCAGGGACGTAGCCGGAGTCCTGCCAGGCCTGCCCGGCTGCGCGTTGCTCGGCGCGTTACCGGCGGCGGTGTTCGCGCAGCACCACGGCCTGCACTGGCTCCGGTGGTCAGGACACCGGACGGCGCACGCTGGTGGAGTCGGCAGGGCAGTCGTGTCGAGAACGGGGAGGCTCTGGGCGCGGCCCATGGTCCGCAAGTTACCCGAGGAGAACGGCGTCCAGGTCGAACCCGGGCGGCGGTGACGTGGACAGATGTTTGCGCCATCCCGGCCTCGCGGTTGACCCTCGGCGGCCCCGAGGGCTCCGCTGCGCCTTACCTCACCGGAGCCGGCCTGAGCCTGGAATTCTCAGGTCCGCACGTCGCCGAGCGGCCTTGATTAGCGTGATCGGTGTGCCACTGCCGGGACCCGCCGAACCAGATCCGCACGGTCACAGCGAGCCAGACCCCGCCGACCTGCAGCAGTTCCTGCTGTACCTCGGCAGCGCGCTGACCTCCGCCGGAGAGGCGGTCAACAAGATCGAGGAGCGCCTGCACCGAGTCGCGGCGCACTACGGCGCTCCGCACGCCCGGATCACTGTGCTTCCCACCTACCTGGTGGTGTCGCTGGCACACGGGGCCCCGGCGACGCTGGAGCCGACCCACCAGCTCCGCGGGAAGCTGCGCCTTGACCAGACCGCCGCAGTATTCAATCTACTCAAATTGACCGAAGGCGGGGAAATCTCGCCGGCGGCCGGCATCCGGCGCTTACACACCATCGTCCACAAGCCGCCGCGTTTCCGGGCGCCGCTACGGGTGGCCGGGCACGTCGTGCTGACCGTCGGCATCTGCCTGATCCTCCAGCCGACCCGGACGGACCTCGGCCTCGCGGTGCTGTTCGGCCTGTTCATCGGGCTCTTCAAGCTGGCTACGGCACACTGGACAGACCTACAGGCGATCGTCCCGGTGATCGCGGCCTTCCTGGTCACGGCGGCCACCCTGGCTCTCGCCGACGCCACCTTCATCGAGGCGGACCTGCGCGCGATGATCGCTCCGCTGGTGACCTTCATACCCGGCGCGATCCTCACCACGGCCGTCGTCGAGCTCTCGGCCGCCGAAATGATCACGGGCGCGAGCCGGCTCATCTCCGGCAGCATGCAGCTGCTCCTGCTCTCGTTCGGGATCATCGGTGCCGCCCAGACGGTGGGCGTGGCGCGGGCCGTGGAGATCGTCAATGCCCCGGAGAACTCGATCGGCGCCTGGGCGCCCTGGCTCGGCGCGATGATCGTCGCGATCGGCCATTACCTGGTCCAATCGGGCCCGCGCGGCTCGCTTCGGTGGCTGTGTCTGGTGCTCTACGCCGGGTGGACCGCCGAGTATCTCGGCGACCTGGTCCTCGGCGGGTATATGAGCGGCTTCATCGGCGCGGTCGTGTTGACGATCGTCGCGTACCTGGTCGAGCGCCGGCCGTCCGGGCCTCCCGCGCTGGTGTCGTTCCTGCCGGGCTTCTGGCTGCTCGCCCCCGGATCGCTGAGCCTGATCGGCATCACCGAATATCTGAGCCGCGACTCCTTCGGGGGCGTCGAAGACATGATCAGCGCGGCCGGCGCCATGATATCGATCTCGCTTGGTGTGCTGTGCGGCTATCCGCTCTACCGGGCGCTGGAGCGGCGACTCAATCGCCGCTCACCGGCGACACATTTAGGAAGTACGGGATGACGCGCCGAGGCAGGCGCCGCCCGAGGACGTGCAGCCCGATGGAGACCATCTCAGGTATGCCGTCGTGCCCCGCTACCTCGTTTGTCCGTGCCCCGCAGACCGATTGCGCCGCGTCGGCCTTCTCGACGTTTCCCTGACGCCACGGCTTGCCAGGATTAACGTGCAGGAGGGCCGAAGGTCCCGCCGGGGACGGCCACCGGCCCTGGCCGGCGGGTCTCGCTTGGTTCCACGGGCGGGACCTGCCGAGAACTCGCGAAGGGGAA
>NZ_JBEZXZ010000202.1:0-16280 GCF_040638275.1 Actinoplanes sp. NPDC026623
ACCGCACCAACACCCAGAACCTGACCACCGCGGCACCCTGGACCTCGCCCTGGCTACCCGAGGGTTACGGGAAGGAGTTCTCGCCAGGGGCTTAGGCGTCATATGGCTCGAGGAGGCGGACGACGGAGTCGGCGACAACCCGCTCTACTTCGTAATCGCCGAGGTGACGTGGGACGAGGTCCAAGAGGTGATCGGAGAGGAGCGAGAACTCGTTGCGCTGGCCAAGGCCCAGTCGGCAACTGACGAGGTTCGACAGCGTGTCCGACCAACTCGTCGAGGACCGCTACACCGGCGAGTGGGACGACGACGGCCTGATCGACGACGTTCCGCTCGCTCGGTTCTACCGGCTCGACCTCGGTGTGATGTCCGCCGTAGCCGCCCTCGTCGCCGGCTACGCGCTCACCACGACAAGCTGCCGCGGTCATCACTCTCGCCGTGGGGAATCTCAGCCGCTCGTACGGTTTATCTGCGATGACACCCGCCTTTCCCTGATCGCCAAGGCTGCTACGACCGCAGGCTGTGCCAAGCCGTGATCAATGGGAAAAGACCCCGCGGAATACCAAAAGACATGGACCGGGCGATACTGGTCGATCAACTAGGTCGATTGAGAAATCTTTCGACGGGCAGTTCAAAGCCAGCCGCTCATATGGACGGCACCGTCGAACAGAGGCAGCCCACGGTGGATCGTCAAATGATGCTAGCGTCGGCTGAACTGGTCTATGTCTTGTCAACAATCGCTACACCGCGTTGCGCTGTGACCCTGGTGGTGAACAGCACCAAGCGGTTGTCGCGGCCAACCGCCGTACGAGGTGCCACCAGGTGAAAGGCCATGGTTACCTGAGCCGGCGCCAAATCGCCGCCAACTTCACCTGGTACAGACCCTCGTTTGCCCGCCTTGTCGACCGTCGGATACACCAGTAATGCGCCGGTGCGAGTTCCCACGAGCTGCCGCGCGTTGTCGTCGCCGATTTCGTTCCGGCCTCGCTTGATGAACTCGACGGGTCGACGGTGCGCGATCTCGCTTAGGGGCCCGTAATAGTCGCCCTTGAGTCGTTGTCGGGCCGACACGCTGATCGGTTCGTGGCCGAGGATACGTCTGCGCGTCTCGACTCCTACTTGCTGAGGGATGATCGCGACCCATCCGTCGATCTGGTCAGAGGTGAGGGAGCTGAGCCATCGCAGGTCCGGTGTCAGCGCGTCGTCCGGGACTAGACGGATCGACCGAAGGACGCTGAGGAGAACGGGGTGGCTGACCCGCCCCATCCATGCCTCGTAGTTCCACGCGCCGGTCGTGCCGTATCCGTCGGCCTCGACTATCTCGCCGTGCAGGCGTGTTTTGGTCGTCGCTGCGTCGAGTATCGGCTGGAATGCCTTGGTGTTGGCTTCGATCAGGTGTGGGTCCGACGGCCAGCGGCGGGGCTCGACCGCGATGCCGGGCGAGCGGCGTTCGGCCAGCTCAGCGTTGTACATCTTGTTGGTCGCCGTTGGCTTGAGCCAGCTGAGGTGTTGTGCGACCAGCGGCGGAACCTCTGCGGGGGTGAGCTGCCGCTCTCCGTCGACCGGGACGGCATAGCGGCGTAGCTCCGCACGGAAGTGCTCCTCGTCGCGGCAGCTCGCCTCGAACGCCGCGTGTAGGGTCGGGTTGATGTAGAGCCGGACGAGATCGCGGTAGTGCGGTCGGAACCCAAACCACCGTCCCATCTGCATCAGCGTGTCCTGCTGCTTGGTGGACCGACGGTAGTACGAGACCGTGAGCCCTTCGATGGTGAAGCCGCGAGCGAGACTGTTCCCACCGACGAGGATGCGCCACACCGGGCGCTGGTCGAAGTCGATCTCCTCGTTCTCCAGACTCTTGTCGCTGTTCACGACGATCACCGGGTCGCCGCCCTGCCCGATGTTTCGGACGGCTTGGGCGACGTATGGAGTCAGTTCTTCGTAGGTGGCGGGGGCGTCGTCCTGAGGTGCCACCGCACGACAGACCGGCAGGATGTCCGTCTCGTAGAGCTTCCGCAGCCGGTCGCCGCTGGCCGGCGCGAAGTAGCCGCCGTTGGCCCAGAGCCCGCGAACCTCAGCGGCCTTCTCGCTGTGTACCGCACGCTGCATGGCGTGGTGCACGAGCATGGTGTGGTGCCTGAAGGAGCCGGTTCCCTGTTCCTGTCGGAACAGCTTTACGGCGCCGGTGAGGACGAACGCGTCGAGGGCATCGCGCAGGTCGGAGTCGTCGTCGGAGTCGTCTGAGAGGGGACGGACGTGCGCCTTCACGTTCGACGTGTCGAAGTCCGCGGATTTCTCGCCGAAGTCGACGTCGAGATCTTGGAACTCGGCGGCGCCCATGTACCCGGTTGGCCGGTCGAGGGAGATGAGGAAATTGCTGGGGAAGATGTCCTCGGCGTCGGTGGGGTCGATGAAGACATTGGCGAACGGCGTCGCCGTGTAGCCGACGTACTGGCATCGGCGGAGGGCCACCAGCAGTTCCCCGATGCGCCTGTTGATGGTGGTGCGGTCCTTCTGGTCCTCCTGCCACTTCTTCGGATTGCTGGTATTGGGTGAGGCTTGATCGGACTCATCGTCAATGATCAACGCCGGGATGTCGGCTAGACGGGTGGTGATCTTTCCGAGGTCCTTCACGAGCTTGGCGAGAACCGAGCCGTTCTTCTTCACCACGACCAGCCGAGCGTCGCTACCAGCCAGATTGACGGCGTCGTACAGCGGCTTGGTGCGGTTGGGGCGTTCGAAGTCCAGTGCACTGATGCCCTGTTGCAGGCTGCGGTAGTCGAAGTCTCGGGTGGTGAGCCGGACGATGTCGGGTTGGCCGGCGTCGGATGGGCGGATTGCGTGGCGGACGAACTTGTCGTCGAGCCAGTCGCGGTCGGAGTGATAGTCGAAGGCCTCGGTGTCGTCCTCGCTGATGCCACGCAGGAGGTTCTCGCGGCCGACAAGTTCCATGTCGAGGCGCCGCTGGGTCTGCGCCCGTAGCAGATCGGTGCTGCCGGTGAGCACGATGACGAGCCGGTAGCCGGCGTCGATCGCCTTGGCGATGACGCCGGTGAAGTTGGCGGTCTTGCCGCTCTGTACATAGCCGACAACGAGTCCCTTGGCCTGATAACGCTCAAGGTTCGACGGTTCCGCCAGTCGTTCGACGACCTTTGTCGTGGCCGCGTCGAGGGCGGCTACGGCGTAACCGCTGAAGCCACTGCTGTGCAACAGGTGGTTGCTGTAGTGAGCCCAGTAGAAGTTGCTGTCCTGGCGTTTCTTCTCGGTGTACCAGGGTGTCCAATCGCCGTCGATGACGGTGATGTCCGTCGTCGCGATGGGGAACTTCTCGAGCAGAACGGCCGCCGCCTTATCGCTCAGTCCCAGGAGCGTGACGACGTGTGCTCGCCGTTCGCGGGAGTTAGGTTCTGTTCCCGCCGTCCACGGCGTCGCCTCGGCGGCGTCCCAGGTGGCGAGGCGAACGGCGAGGTCTCGGCGCAGCGCGTCGTCTGGTTCAGCGGTCGCGAGGTAGGCGCAAAGCGTGTCGTCATCCGTGACCATGGCGGGGTCGTCAGCCATGGAAGCCGCGAGGGCGTGGATGCGCCGTGGCCCCCGCAGTTCCATGCCGTTGAGGGCATCTCTGTAGCTGGTGGCCAGTGATTCATTCAAGGGGTCACCTCGGTGGCGATGATGTCGGCGATTGACTCGGGCACCGCGGCGCCGGGAAGTTGGGCGGTGAGGTCGATGCGGTATCTGACGTCGGTTAGCCGGCTGGGATCCAGCTCAACACCCGCCAACCGTTCGCCGGTCAGTCGGGGGAAGTCACCGGCTACGAGGTATGCCCTGGACGGCGCGCGGCGCCGCCACCGTGTCACGCAGAGCTCGGCGAACGGGTCAGACCACCCCGACGCGGCGAGCCGCTCGTCAAGGTCCTCGCGGGTTGTCGACCCCGCGACGGCGGTCCGAGCCGCATCGACTAGGTCTCCAAGACGCCACCCCTGGCTCGGTCCGGCCTCGGTGAGCTGGTGCGATACCAGCCAGAGCGGCGTGCGCGCCGTGGGTTGAAGCTGCGTAAGGGAATCGATCCAGTGCGCCCTCCGCTCGGAGGCGGTGGTTTTGACCTCGACGTCCAGACCATCGATGGCTAAGTCGTGTTCTTCGAAGTGAGGGCCACGCCAACCCGCCACAGCATCATCCGGCCCGAGTCGCCGGCAGGCGCCCAGCAGCACGAGGATCTCACCGCAGAGTCCCAGTTCACGCTGCCGGGACAACTCGCGCGTGTGTTCGAGGAGGCGCCCGAGCATCCGAACCGCCTCGACGACGGCCGCGGCGAAGCCACGCCCGTTCAACTGCGCGCGGTCGGCGATCGAGCACAGCAGGGCGTAGGAGTCGACGAACAGTGCCGGCTCGGTGATGACGACTTGGAGCTGTGTTCTGTCTTGGGGCCACGGTCTGACCTGGACGTGCTCAAGTTGGATACGCGGGGGTGTCTCACCGGCGAGGAGCGGGCCTCGTAACGAAATCGACGGTGCGTGAGGATCGATGGTGAGGGTTAGTGGTGGTTCGCCGTCGACGGGGTGCGCGATGGGAACCCCGCTGGCGAGGTACTCGCGGAATCCTGAAACGCTGAGGTGCTGGCGCGCCAGTTTCATGACCGAGCGTCCCGCTCGTATTGCGATCGTGCGGCGGCCGTCAGGACTTCCTGCCACAAGGCGACGTTGTCCCTATCCTTCACGCCGAGATATTCGCCCTCGAAGACGTCCTCCACGAGCAAGTACAGCAGCGCCTTCACGAGGGGCGCGTCGTTGAGGCCGCCGCGCGCCCCGCCGTTGATGACCTGCCGATACCGGTCATTGAGCCACAACGTCCGGTTGTCTCGATCGACGGTAAAGAGATCCAGGCCTTCGGAGCGTCTCCACCGGATGTCGATCGGTTCCTCGCCTGCGAGGAACGGGATCTCCTCACCGATGGCGCGTTTGACGGATGGGTCCAAGCCCTTACCAGGTGGGAGCATCTTGCGGCGATCGCGGCTGCGCTCCCGGGAGCGCTTGTAGGTGTTCTCAGCGTCTCGCAGGTAGTCGGACATGCTCGTGCCGGCACCGTCGCAGGCGGCCTCCGCGAGATGTGCGAAGTCCGGACCAACGGCGATTCGTGACTTCTCGGGATTCATCGTGAAGAGCCCCGCTACGTCGTCGCTGATGTCGATCGCGACCCGTGCGAGCTGGTGGCGCATGTCCGGGACGGTGAGCCCGTCCCAGCCGCCGGCGTGGAGCAGCCTGTCACCTCGATAGAAGTAGAGGCCCTGGCGCTCGACGGCTCCGCCGGGAAGTCTGAAGTTCGACAGCTTCGACCTACCCGGCCAAATGTGGCATGCGAATTGCAGACGGTGGCCGTCGCGGTCGGCGACGAGAGTCTTGGGATAGTCCGGCTGGCCGGACCGGTGGTATCCGAAGGGATCGAGCGGTTCGACCTCGAACTGCGGTCCGACAGCCGCGCGATCGACATCCTCTACATCCACCGCTATCCGCAATGAGCCTCGGGCGATGAAGCGGTGGAGTACCAGGCCCAAGTGGTTGAGGATCGTCGTGATCGTGGCGTTCAGGAACGACTGCACCCGGTCGGGATCATCGGTGACCGTGAATCCAGTGATGTCGTCCCAGCGGAGGACGGTACATCCGCCGGCGCCGTCCGTCTTGAACCCCCAGTCACGCCCCACCTCATCCGCGACAAAGTCCGCTGGAACGATGTCGCACTTGAAGTCGGCGACGTTGCCGAGCTGCCAACGCCGGCCGCTGGTCGTTCCCTGCGGCGTCCTGGTCAAGACCGTGAGGCTCCGCGCCTGGCTGAACGACGCCGCCTTCATGCCGAGCCCGAACTTTCCGAGGCTGCCTGCCTCGTACTCACGCCGGCCCCCGACGGTCATCGCCGAGTCGATTCGATCCTCCGTGATCCCGCGACCATTATCCGCGACGTACAGGGAGCACAGGCGACCGTGTTGCTGCACGAACCTGATCACGACCTCACTCGCGTCAGCGTCGATGGAGTTGTCGACAAGATCCGCGAGGGCGGTCTCAAGTCGATGGTTACGTCCGAGGCCCTCGAGGGCGTGGGGATCGGGCGGCAGGCTCACTGACCCGCTGGTAGGAACATTCTCCCGCCACGTTGACAACGCCGTCCCCATTCAGTAACTCGAACCACGTCAGGCGCAGAGATCCTAAGCCTCTATAGTGACGCACTGTATCGAACGTGAGCTGGGAGAGTAATGCCCATCGCGCGGGTGGACGACCTGACTGCAACCTGCTACGCCCAGGCAATGAACGACCCAGACCAGACACACACTGGCGTGTGCCCGTTGGCCGCGGTCCAACTGCTCTACGCTGAAAGACGTCTACACACGCTGATCGCGCCGGAGGTGGGATGCTCACAGCTGCGGACTATCTCGCGATCACCCCGTCGGGGACGCGTACGCAGTGGCGCTCGATCGTCGCACGGTCCCGGCCGGTCGACGGCCGCCGGCAGGTCACCTTCGCGCCGGTCGAAACGCTGCTGTGCCTGGCGGCGAGCCTGATGGTTAACCACCGGCGCTACGGAGGGTCTACGGCGCACCGTGCCGAGGAGCCCGTCCCGAGCCTGGCCAAACTGTTCAAACGGCCAAACAGCAGCGTGCTGGCGAAAATGGCCAATCTCGACGGCAGCCGCAGTAACGGTGCTCGGCACGAGCTAGAAGTCGCCGCCCGGCTGCTCGGTGGTCACGTCGAACTGGCTGCCATCTACCGGATTGTCGTGCGTGCTGCCCGCGACGTTGGCATCGCTGCGAACGACCTGCCTGACTTCCTGCACCTGGAACACGACGAAGCGCCTCTGATTCTACTTGGCCAGGACGAACTCAATGCCACCGACGTCGCAGGAGCGGTGTGGCGGGAACATCCGAACGTCGGCGACGAGTTGACCGAATCACTCTTGATCGCCGCAGCCCGCATTGGTCAACACCGCTTCGCACGCGACGTATTGAAGAACCACGGCCATCGATGCGTCTTTTGCGGCCTCGCTGTGACCGTCGATGATCAGCGGGCGCCACGGATGCTCGTCGCGTCTCATATCAAGCCGTGGCGGGAATGCGATTCTCGGGAACGTCTCGATGTCGCCAACGGCCTCACCGCGTGCCCGACGCATGACGTCGCGTTCGACACCGGCCTGCTCGCGGTCAACGGTGGGCTCCGTATCCACATCCACTCCGACCTGCAACGCGCGGTGGAAGCTAACCCGGCCCTGCATGCCGCGTTCGGCCGACCACCTCTGGCAGACCGCCTCCTCCTGCCGCCCAACGCTCTGGGTCCGCAGCGCACATATCTAAACTGGCATCGCGACCGCGTTTATCGCGGAGCTACGGTTAGTTGGCCCGTGGATCAATTGGGGGCCTGAGTTCGGTAGTCGGTCGGATCGGGGTCCGGGTGTCCAGCCAGTGCCGCAGCCATCGCTCCACGTCCAACAGTGGCTGCTTCGATACCTCGGTGCCGTACACCTCGGCCAGGTGCGCGCTGATCTCGCCGTGGGTCAGCCCCTTGGCCGACAGCGAGAGGGTCAGGTCGTCCCTCCGGTCAGCCGCCGCTGCCGCTTACGCACGATCTGCGGCTCGAACGTACCAGCCGCGTCCTGCGGCACCCGCACCTCGATCGGCCCGACATCGGTCAGCACCGTCTTGGTCCGGCTGCCGTTGCGGGTGTTCCCGCTGCCCCGACCCGCCGGGTCGTGCTTGCCGTAGCCGACATGGACGGTGATCTCCCCGTCCAGAGCTGATTCCAGACCCGCTTGGTCAACTGCCGCAACTGACCGTCCTCACCGGGCAGCCCCAGCTCGTCACTGCGACCACTGTCGACCAGCACCGCGATCAACTGCTCGTGCGTAGCCACCAGCCGCTGACCCTGCACACGATTCTTGTCCACGGTGAACTAGGTCATCATCTGGCGTCTCTCCCTTGGCCGGTCGATCAGGGCGTTAGTCGTACAATCCCCCGACGCGGGCGGTCGTCTGACTCCGCCGTTGTCAGGGCACGCCAAGCAAAGTCATGATGTTGAGCGAGTCGATGTCGAGCCGGGAAAGAACATCGACGAGGCGGTGACGACGTGGACGCGATCGTCGAACTCCGCAGTTGGGTTGTCGAGCGTGGCGATGGCCGAGCGGACCTCATCCGAACGGTGTCTGGCCGGTGAGGGACACCGTGTTCAGCGGCTCGTCGGCGCGTGCCGAGGTAAGGCCGCCGAACCTCTGAAAACGCTCTCGCGAGCCGCGGATCGATCGATAGGGGTGTCCGACGCCATGCCTTAGCCGACGGAAGAACCGAAGATGTCTGACCCTACGCCTACCGTGCCCGTGAAAGGAGGGGCCGATGATCGAGCAAGCGCCGAGCGGGCTGTCGAGCGTCGTGCGTCAAGGCCGGTTACGGCACAAGGCCAGCGCCGGGGTTCGCCGGTTCGCCACGACCGGCTTCGACAACGAGCTGCTGGCCGCCGTCGACGCCGCCGCAGCCGCACGGGTGCCATTGGCGCTGGTCATCCCACTACCGGCCGCGAATACCCCGGTCGTCTTGGGTGCGGCGGCGCTGGTCGCCGAGGTCGTGCGAGAGGGACGGCTCAGCGTATCGGCCACTGTCGTGAGCAGGCGGCTCTCCCAGCGCGCCAACTATGACCAGCTGTACATCGGCCCGGATCGGCTAGCCGACCACATCCCCCGCGCGCGGCTGACCGCCGACGGCAATATGGAGACGGTGGGGTCAGCCCGCCACGATCAAGGCGGGCGAATGCTTCTGACCTCCGACCTCGGCCGGGCCGCGGGTCGCGGTGGTGCGCTCGTCATCGACGGCACCGGCGGCGATCCCGGCGACGTGGAGGCCGTCGTGCGCGGTGGGCAGCTGGTGGTGTACGTCACCGACAACCCGTTCGACCACATCATCGATGTTATCCGATCCGCCGGGGGCGTCCTGTGGGCGTTCGACCCGCCGGCACTGGCACGGCTGGCGGGTGTAGAGGGTGCCCACTACAACGAGAGCGGCGAAGTGTTGGCCGCGCCAAGCACACTGCTGGCCGCCGCTGGGGCCGCCCGACGAGCCGTGTGGGCGCCCGATACCTACAGCTCGCTCGACGGCGCACTGCACGATGCCTGGACCGCATTGGGCAATCTGGCCGCAGTCGTCAAGGCCCGAGGCGCCGACCACGACACGGCGCACGGTCTGCGCTGGGCATGGGGCACCCTAGCCACCTACAGCCTCCTGGCCACGACCCCGGACCACTACGACCGGTACCAGTCCGGGGGACCGTACTCCACGACGCTGCGCGAGGCCGCCGGTCACGCGCGCGCCGTCGCCGGCAACCGCTCCGGGGTGGCCCGTGAGGCGTGGGCCCACGTCGCGGACGCGTTCACCCAACTGCACACTGCGGCAGGCGCGGCTACCAAGTTGTCGCTCGTTCAGTTCTGGCTCAACGCACTCTCCGACGACGGGCGGCGAGGACTTGTGGTCACCCGCAACAGGGTCGCGGTTTCGGCCCTCACCGCCGCGCTCGAGGAATCGACCGCCACCCGACACGGCTGGCGAGAACACGTGCGAGTCGTGAGCGCCCGCGACGTGCTGTGTGGCCGTGTCGACGCGTTGCCCGTCGACACGATGCTGGTCACCGGGCCGCTTCCGCGAGCTTATGCCAGCCTGGTCGCCGCGCCTCCGGCCAACGAGGCCATCACCGCCGTCGCCGGCGCTTGGGAGGCTTCCCGCGCCGTCCGCCAGATTGAGGCCACCCTTCGATCTCTGCGGTCGCTGCGCGAGGAGACCCGAACCGTAAGCTCGCGTCGAATGGGCGTGCCGGCCGCTCCGGCATCCGTCGAAACTGAGCGTGATGCCGTCACCGTATGGCGCGCCGAGACTGCGCTGAGCCGTGCCGAGCTAATCGCCACCGACGGCTCGCCGTGGGTACCGTTCAGCCTCGACGTGCTTGCGATAGCCGCCAGCACGCCGCATGGCCGCGACGACGCCCCGGACGTGGCACCCCCGGCCCGCGCCAATGAGGGCGCCGCCCGCGCCCACATCCATGCCATTACCGTCACGTTCGCCGACGACACCTACCTGCTCATCGGCCCAAACGACGTGGTGTACCGACGGCGCGGGAACGAATCCGGCCGGATGGCGGCGAAGTCCCTGCTTCCTGGCGACGTGATCGCACTGGTCGACTCCACCGCCCGCCGTGACCTCTTCGACACCGTCATCGACGCTCTCTCCGAGCTGCCCAAATACGCGCCGCTAGCGATGCTGATCGCGTTCTGGCACCAACGCATCACCCGAGTCCGCGATCGGGGAGTCACAGTGCGACAAATTCTCGCCTCCATGCGGGCCGGCCCCGACCCGACCGGGATCACCACCGAAGCCGCGATCGGACATTGGTTGCGCGGACTCGTCGCCGGCCCAGCTGACCCGGCCGACGTGCGCCGCTTCGCCGTAGCCGTCGGTGACCGGGAACTCGTCCAGCGAGCCGACGCCGTCGGGAGAGCACTGCACACCAGCCGAGTACTCAACCGAGCCGTCGGCCGGTGGCTAAGCGCGCAGATCACCGGCGCTCGAATGCGCAACGACGACGCCATCGTCGACTCGGAGCTCGGCGTGCACATCGCTGACCTGCTGGAAGCGGTGTCCCTGCACCAGGTCGCAACGGTGGATCCGCGGCTGACCCTAGTGACCGCCGCCGCAGTCGGCGTGCTCCGCACGGCCGTGGCCGCCGACGCCCCAAACCAGGCCGTCAGCTGAGAGACAACCATTGACAACGCACGGTGACGCCTGTGAAGCTCTATTCACAACTTCATATGACTACGCACGGACACGCGAGGACCTCAAGGTCCGGACCGTCCCATCGCCTACGGGCTCACCAACTGATGTTCGAAAGGAAGCCGCCATGACGGCTACAACAAGCACGCCCGCGCGAGCGCTGATCCGTGACCAGCTGCTCGCCTCCTTGCAGAGGCGCATCCTCAGCGAGGCCGCGGGTGAACTCATCCCTACGGGAGCACGGCTTCTCGGTGCGCCGCATCGCGATCAGGTCTGGCTCGGACAGCTGTCCGGCGAGCCCCAACTCGTCGCCGACATCTCCCGAGGCCTCACCGGTGACCGCCTGGTTCCCGCCGCAGAGGGCTTCTCCTTCCAGCTTGCCAACAGCACGACGGCCGCCCTGTTCGAAGTCGAGCTGTCGTTCTGCGTGTACGTGACCCTGCACCCCAGCTTTGAGGAGCAGCGCGCGTTCCTCGATGCCGACCAGCACACGCCCACGAATCCCTCCAGCCAGGCCGCAAGGACCGGTGCCAGCCCGCAAGGTCGGCCGCTTGCCACCGTGTGGACGAAAGTACCCGTCGGCCCGGTGCCGGTACGTGTACGGATCGACGTCGAGGATTCCGGAGCATTGCGCTTCGGAGAGGCTGAGATCACCGCCGCCGTGAACGCAGCGGTCGCCACCGCCGTCCGTGCGGTCGGCCAGCCGTACCGCGCCCGCCGCAAGACCCGACCGGCCGGCTCACTGCCTCGCGACGCCGACATGTATGACGACGCCGCGTGGACCTCGTACACGACAGGCAACCTACTGGCCGCGGTCGACGCCGCGCTGCCGCGGTTCGTCGTGACGATCGACGTGGACGTCACCGCGTCCGATGCAGGCAAAGACGTGCTGATGACCGTGGTCAACGCCACCCCCGCGGATGAGGCGCAGTTCGCCGACCGCGCCGGCACCGACAATCTGGACCGCCCACACCTGGACACCCACCTCTACGAGGTGCGGCTGTCCGCGCGGACCGATGCGGCTCTGTGGCCCCATACCCTCGAACAGGTCGCCCGCTCACACCGCTACGACCGCACCGTCGAGGCGTTCGGGCAGGCGTCTCCGGTCGAGGTGAGCGTCGACGGGTCCACCACAACGCTTAGAACGGCCTACGGCGCGGTCGCGGAGACCGGCCGGGTCCATCCCCGTACCATCGCCGCCGACGGCAGGCGGATCGACGTCACGTTCGAGTCGCTCATCGCGAACCCGACCGGCACCGTCAACGCGTTGGTCGACGCACATTCGACCTGGGTCGAAGCGAACTGGTCCGTCGGCGCGCTGAGATCGTTGCGTGCGGACCGCGGCTGGGACGACGCTGCGGCTGACGCCGCCGCCGCGGATGCGCGCGCCGCCCGCGACGAGAACACCTGGTTGCGAGCCGGAGCCCAAGCGCTAGTCGACAACGCGGATCTCCGTGAGGCGTTCGTGCTGGCAAACCGCGCTATGCGCGAGGTCGCGGCCGCCAAGGGTTACGACTCATGGTGGCTGTTCCAGATTGCGTGGATCATCGGATGCCTGCCCGCCGTGGTCGATCCCGCCGTCGATCTCGACGTGCAGATAGAGACCGTCCCGCCAGGCGGCGGCAAATCCGAGGCCTACCTCGGGGTGACCCTGACCCATCTGTTCTACGCCCGACTGCGCGGCGGGACCGCCGGAGTGAGCGTGTGGGCGCGATTCCCGCTGCGGCTGCTCTCAGCGCAGCAGACACACCGCTTCACGCAGGCAGTCCTGGCCGCTGAGGTACTGCGCAAGCGCGACCCGCGGATCAGCGGCGGCGACCCGTTCGGAGTGGGGTTCTTCGTCGGTGGCACGAACACCCCAAACCGCGTTTACCCCGCCGAAAGCCAGTACAGTCGCGGACTGGACCCGCACTCGCCGAAGCTGGCCGATCGCTGCCGCATCCTCGAGAGATGCCCAATATGTACCCAGCCGGTAACCGTTCGGTTCGATGAGCGAACCTGGACCATGCAGCACGTCTGTGCCAACACGAACTGTCCTCTCACGGGTGTTCTCCCGGTGTGGGTGATCGACGACGACATCTACCGGAACGCGCCGGCGGTGCTTGTCGGCACCGTCGACAAACTGGCGCAGATGGGCCACGCCGATCAATTCAAGATCCTCTTCGGCCGGGTGCACTCCCGCTGCCCCCGGCACGGTTACACGGCGAACCCGTCATTCTGCGCTGTATTCGGCTGCAACGAGAACCGCACGCCAGCCCGTGATGGCTTCGGACACCTGCGTTGCGAGATCACCGACGAGCTGCACCTGCTCGACGAAAGCCTCGGCGCCCTCGATGGGATGTACGAGACGCTGTTGCAGCAGATCGGCGAGAGCCTCGGGAACCCTCCACTGCATATTCTCGGCGCCACCGCCACGCTGGAGGGCTACCGCGAACAGGTACGGCAGCTGTACCGCCGTGACGGCGCCCGACGTTTCCCCGCGCCTGGCCCAGACGCGGAGGAGAACTTCTTCTCTCGGGTGCGTACTGACGACCCGCTGCGCCGCTACGTCGGCGTGCGACCCCGCAGAACCACCATGGTCACCGCCTCCGCCGACGTCGCCCGCATTCACGCCGCCTGGCTCGCCGCCGCGGTCGCCGATCCCGCCGCCGCTGCGACAGCGGCCGGGTTGGACGCCTCCGATCCCGACGTCCTTAGAGAGGTCACCGCGGCCGTCGAGGACGACCTCGCCGTGCTGCTCGCCTACTGCCTGCGGAACGAGGACCTGTCGTCGTTCATCCGGGACGATCGCGTCCGCGAGCTACTCGACAGCGAGGATAACCTCGCCAAAATCTCCGGCAGCGTCGACCCGGCGGAGATCCGCGAGGCGGTGGCCCGTCTCGACACCCCGCCCGCCGACCCGGCTCGGCGGATCCGGATCGTCGCCGCGACCCGCGCCATCGGGCATGGCTTCGACTCCCCCCGCCTGAACGTCATGGTGCTCATGGGCACCCCCGCCCAGGCGGCCGAGGTCATCCAGGCCACCGCCCGCGTCGGACGCGCCCACCCGGGTCTCGTCATACACGTGTTCAACCCGTCCCGCGACCGAGACTCATCGGTGTTCCGGTACTACGCCGCCTGGATCCGATACCTCGACCGGCTCGTGACCAAGGTGCCGGTGAACCGGGAATCGTTGCCCGTGCTGCGCCGAGCGCTACCGGGCGCGCTGATGGCATACCTGCTGCAGGTGCACAACCTGGCCTGGATGACGTCAGGACCGCGGCGCTTTTCCCTGGCCAAGTCCGACCAGTTCCGCAATGCCCTCACCGCCGGCCACCTCGACCGGAAGACCCTCGTCACCGACCTCAGTACAGGCCTCGGCCTGGACCCGGCGAATCCGTACCACCAGGTCCACCGCAACGAGGTCGAACAATTCGTAGACGAGACGATGTCCCGGATGACCGTATCGGCGGACCCCAACCGTTCGACCGCCGAGCTGCTGGATCCTTCGGTCCCTCGCTCACTACGCGACGTGGAAGAGCCGATCACCATCTACAAGAACGTCTGAGGGGCGGCCCGCTATGAGCTACGACGAGATGAACCGCACCGCCGTCCAAGCGTTGTGGAACCACATGCCACACCAGCCCTACGGTTGGCAGGACGGCACGGTAGCGGTAGGCCTGGCCCCTCGGCAGGTGACCACGCTGGACATTCCCGAGGCGTGGGTGACGCCGAGGCTGCGTCGACTCATCCGGCCCTTCGCGCAACTGCGCTCACAGATACCCAACTCCGGCCCGGAACTCGAGATCGTCCAGCGGGAGCAATACCGCCTAGTGCAGGCGGAAGATTTGCGCGCCACCCGATTCCCGAACACCTTCATCTGCACCGTCTGCGGGCATTTCGCTACAGTCCGCCCCGGCGACGACGCGCCGGCATGTCCGGCGCGTCACGGCCCGCTCGCCCAGTTCCAGTTCGCCGAGGTGCACAACTGCGGGCTCCTAGCCGAGCTGCGACCGCCGCAATGCGCTAACAATTGCCGGGCACCGATGCAATTGCATAATTGGCGGCAGCTGTCGGTTGCGCGGTGGTTCTGGCGATGCTCGCGTTGCGGAGCTCGCTCGGAGCGGAGCGTCGTCCGGTTCTGCACCCAATGCCGCAGCGGCCGTTCTACAGTCCTGCGAGTCCCGCAGACCTCGATCCACTACCCGCAGGCGCTTACGGTACTCAACCCGCCGACTCGGACGACCTACGGCGCCTTGGCTGATCACGACGCCCGCGCCGCGGCGGTCGGGCAGCTCATCGGCGTCGTTGAGCCGGGGTTCGACGGGCTGCAACGGGCCGTCAGCGGACACGACGACGCGCTCGCCCAAGTGCAGGCAACCGTGAAGGCACTCGGCCTCGCGCCCGACGATCCTCTCTTGACCCAGCTGTTAGAAAAGGCCCGGCAGACCGACGACGAGGGCGGCAATTGGCGTGCCCAGGTCGAGGGGCTCGGGCTGTCTCCCGAGACCCTGGAGATCGTCGGCGAAGAGGCGCTGGCGCTGACTCTGGCCAGCGCGGCGAAGCCGCTGACCATAGGCGACCTGGAGGCCAACCCGCCAGCGCCATCACTGCTGCCCACCTACCAGCATTATCGCCAGCTGCTCGACCGCTACCATCTCGCAGACGTCACACTGCTGCGCGAGCTGCCAGTCGCCTACGTCGTGGCGGGATACACCCGCCTTTCGCCGCAGGCGCTACAACGCACCCGCAGCGGGGACCGCACGACCTGGTTTAAGTTCTTCGACGCCGATAAGTCGGGCAAGCACCCGATGTACGGCAAGCGCGGTGACACTGAGGGCCTTTTGGTCCGCATCGACCCGCTGCAGATCGTGCACTGGCTGGTCGACTCCGGCCTCGTACCCGACCCGGGGACAACCGACGCCGGAAGGGCGCGCCAGTGGCTGCTCGGAGTGTGTGAACCGGTTGTCGACGCGTTCAACGCACCAAGCCACCGGATCACCGCCGCCGCGCTAGGGCTGGTGCACTCAATGGCGCACCGGTTCATGAAGGCGCTCGCCGTCCGGTGCGGACTGCACGTGGACTCCCTCGCCGAGTACCTGTTCCCATCAGCAGGCGCATTCCTGATCTACGCGAACACCCGCAGCGAGTTCACGCTCGGTGGCATTGAGCATGTGTTCCGCTTCGATCTCGCTGACGCCCTTGAGGAACTCGACGCGGACCCGCGATGCGTCTTCGACCCGCCCTGTCGGCGATCCTTCGGCGGGGCGTGCGCGGCCTGCCTGCATACCAGCGAAGTCGCCTGCGAGCGGTTCAACACTGTCCTGGACCGTAACCTGCTGTTTGGAACTCTCCCCGCGCCCGCGGGATCGACGGCCCCAGCCGTAGACGAAGTGTCATGGCGCGGCTTTTGGACGCAGTGACCTAACCTAAGCTTTCTGTTTAACGTTGATTTCGCCGTTTCGGGGTCTTGACCTGGGATTTCCTGATGGCGGGGTAGCGGGGTGCGGGCGTGGATCGGGAG
>NZ_JBEZXZ010000203.1:0-16173 GCF_040638275.1 Actinoplanes sp. NPDC026623
GTGTCTGGTGTTCTCCGGTGTCCTCTCCGACCCCGGGGCCCGCCCGGCCGGCCTCCACCGCCACCGTCATCGCGCTGCCGCTCGCGGGTCTCGTCGGCGCGCTCAGCATTCCGCTCGACCGGGCCGGCGTCGGCTGGCTGATCACCGTGATCGCGGGCGTCGCCGCCCTGGTCGTGGCCCGTGCGATCCCGCAACGGACGTCGGCCACCGCGCCGAAGCCGCTCGTCGACCGCCGGCCGGCCGGGCTGTCCCGGGCGCGCTTCGGCTGGGCGGCGGCAACGGTCGCGCTGCTGGGGGTCGGCACGTTCCGGTCCGCGGGCTGGCTGTTCCTGCTCTGCGTCTGCACGGCCACGCTGACCGGCGCTCTCGCCGTCGCCGGCGGCCGATCGATACGCGCGATGGGCCTGGCCGCGGTGGCGGCACCGGTCGCGGGCTTCCGCTCCCTGCCGTGGGCCAGACGGGGCATCGTGGCGGTGGGCCGCCGCAGCGGCGGCAACGGCCTGCGGATCACGGCGACGGTCGCGGTCTCGATCGCGCTGCTGGTGGTCTTCGGTTCCCTGTTCGCCTCGGCGGACGCGGCCTTCGCGGACCTGATCGAGAACGCCTTCCCCGCCGTCAGCGCCGTCACGGTCATCCGCTGGATCTTCGTCGCCCTGGTGACCACCTTCATCCTCGGCGGCGCGGCGTACCTGCGGGCGGCCCCGCCCGACCTGTCCGGGCTCGACGGCCCGGGAACGCGCCGGGTGTCCCGCCTGGAGTGGGTGATCCCGCTGACCCTGCTGGTCCTGCTCTTCGCGATGTTCGTCGCGGTCCAGCTTGCGGTCCTCTTCGGTGGCTCGAGGCACGTGCTGGACACCGACGGGCTGACCTACGCGGAGTACGCACGCAGCGGCTTCTGGCAGCTCCTCGTGGTCACAGGCCTCACCCTGCTGGTCCTGGCCGGCGCCGCCCGCTGGGCACCCCGGGAGACCCGCACCGACCGCCTGCTCATCCGCGTCATCCTCGGTGCCCTGGCCGTCCTGACCCTGGTCGTCGTCGCCTCGGCGATCCACCGCATGGACCTGTACGCGGACAGCTACGGCCTGACCCGCCTGCGGGTGCTGGTGACCGTCTGCGAAATGTGGCTGGGCCTGACCTTCGTCCTGGTCCTGATCGCCGGCCTGCGCCTCAAGGCGCTCTGGCTGCCCCGGGCCGTCGTCGCCGCCGGCGTGCTGGCCCTGCTGGGCCTGGCGGCGGTCAACCCGGACGGCCTGATCGCCGACCGCAACGTCTCCCGCTTCGAGCAGACCGGCCACATCGACACGGCCTACCTGTCGACCCTGTCGGCGGACGCCGTTCCGGCCCTGAACCGCCTCACCGGCGACGAACGCGACTGCGCGCTGACCTCCATCGCGACCGACCTGGACACCGACGCCGACGACTGGCGCGGCTGGAACCTCGCCCGCCGGCAGGCCCGGACTCTGCTGGCCGCCGACCGGCCCGGCATCACCCGGCAGTGCCCGGACCGCTACGGATTCTGACGGCCCGACCGCCCGGGCTTGACAAAGGACTGTGGACCGCGAGACTGCCGGGCATGGACGGCGACGGGAAGCTCCCGAGGACCCGGGTGGTCCTCGGGGAGGCCGCGGCCCGCCGTCCACCGGCGGATCCCGCGAAGGCCGACCTCGCGGAGCAGACCCCGGTGGGCGAGGCCCTGGTCAAGGGCCTGGTCCGGGCCCAGTTGGCCCTGGCGCTGCGGCTCTCGCTGGTGGTGGCGGCGGGCCTCGGCGCCCTGCCGCTGCTGTTCGCCGTGGCCCCGGCCGTCGGCAAGACCAAACTCCTCGGCGTCAACCTGCCCTGGGTGCTGCTCGGCGTGCTCTCGTTCCCGTTTCTCGTCGGCGTCGGCTGGGCGTACGTGCGCTGGGCCGAGCGGAACGAACAGGACTTCACCGCCGTGATCAACAGGCCGGAAGCGTGAACCCGTACGTCGTTCCCGGGCTGGTCCTGGTCGTTCTGATCACGGTCGGCATCGGCGCCTACGGGTTGCGGTTCGCCCGGACCACCTCGGATTTCCTGGTCGCCTCCCGGTCGGTCAGTCCCACCTGGAACGCCGCCGCGATCGGCGGCGAGTACCTCTCCGCGGCCTCGTTCCTGGGCGTGGCCGGCCTGATCCTGCGCTACGGCGTCGACGTCCTCTGGTATCCGGTGGGCTTCGCCGCCGGTTACCTGGCCCTGCTGCTCTTCGTCGCCGCACCGCTGCGCCGGTCGGGCGCGTTCACCCTGCCCGACTTCTGCCAGGTGCGGCTCCGGTCGCCGCTGCTGCGCCGGCTCGCGACCATCTTCGTCATCTTCATCGGCTGCCTGTACCTCGTACCGCAGTTGCAGGGTGCCGGCCTGACCTTCGCCACGATCACCGGCGGCCGGTACGAGTGGGGTGCGCTGTTCGTCGGCCTCGTCGTCACCGCCAACGTCGCCCTCGGCGGCATGCGCGCCATCACCTTCGTGCAGGCATTCCAGTACTGGCTCAAGCTGACCGCTCTCGCCGTACCGGTGATCTTCCTGATCCTGCAGTGGCAGGCGGACGGGCGGCCCACGGTGGAGCCGCCGAGCGGTCCGGTCTTCTCCGCCACCACGACCGTGACGTTCTCCGAGGCGGCGACCCTCAATCTGCCGGACGGCTCGCACACCCGGGTCGACGCCGGCGAGGAGCTGACGTTCGCCGCGGGCGAGCCGGTGCCGGACGTGAGCTCCGTCGACGACCGCCGCGGCGCGGACTGGCTGCTGCCGGGCGGCGACGCGACGCTCTTCGCCACCTATTCGCTGATTCTGGCCACGTTTCTCGGCACCATGGGCCTGCCGCACGTGCTGGTCCGCTTCTACACCAATCCCGACGGCGCCTCGGCGCGGCGCACGACCCTCGTCGTGCTCGCGCTGGTCGGCCTCTTCTATTTCCTGCCGACCCTGTACGGCGTCCTCGGCCGCGTCTACACGCCGCAACTGCTGATGACCGGCCGGACCGACGCCGTGGTCCTGCTCCTGCCCGAGGCGGCGCTCGGCGGCGGCCACCTCGGCCAGTTCCTCGGCGCGCTGGTCACGGCGGGCGCACTCGCCGCGTTCCTCTCCACCTCGTCCGGGCTGCTGACCAGCGTCGCCGGGGTGGTCTTCACCGACGTGCTGCACGCCGACCGGGGCGGCGGCTCGGTCCGCGACTTCCGGGTCGCCACGGTGCTGGCCGCGCTCCTGCCGATGGCGTTGTCGATCTACGTGGCGAACATGGACGTGTCGCGGGTCGTCGGGCTCGCCTTCGCCGTCGCCGCGTCGAGTTTCTGCCCGCTGCTGGTGCTCGGCATCTGGTGGCGCGGGCTCACCGACGTCGGCGCGGTCGCCGGGATCCTGGCGGGCGGCGGCGCGGCGATGGGCGCGGTGTTGTTCACCGTCCTGGGGCCGCCGCTCAGCGGCTGGCCCGCG
This sequence comes from Actinoplanes sp. NPDC026623, assembly GCF_040638275.1. Lineage (NCBI taxonomy): Bacteria > Bacillati > Actinomycetota > Actinomycetes > Micromonosporales > Micromonosporaceae > Actinoplanes > Actinoplanes sp. NPDC026623. The sequence goes on from NZ_JBEZXZ010000203.1 coordinate 3,448, forward strand.
CAGCTGGTCGGGCAGCCCGCGGCCTGGAGCGTGCCGCTGGCGTTCCTGGTCATGGCGGCCGGATCGCTGCTGACCAAGGGCCGGGTTCCCGGCGACATCGGGGCGACCATGCTGCGCCTTCACGCTCCGGAGTCACTACGTCTATAAATATATTTAAGGAAGGTTTTCTGAACCCTCCGCCGCTCGCCTCCCGTAGCTATCGGTGCTGCAACGGGGCAGTTCGACTAGGGCGAGGGAGCGGTTCATGTACCGGAAGAGCAGGACCAGTGGCCGGACTCGGAAGCTGCTGATCGGTGCCGCCGCGGCGGCGCTGGTCGGCGGAGTATTCGCCGTCAGCACGGGTCTGAGCAGCGCCGGCACGGCTCCGAGCGGCCCGCGCGAGAACTGCGCCGGCCTCGACGCCGCGCTGAAGGGCAACCTGGACTTCGTCGCCGGCCAGCGGGCGAACCCGGACGCGCAATCCAAAGCGCGCATCGCCAACCGCCAGGCCGTCATCGACCAGATCAACCAGCGGCGCGCGGTGGCCGGCTGCACCGGCGGCGCCCAGGCCCAGCCCCCCGCCGCCAAGCCGCCGGCGCAGGCACCTGCCAACCCGCCCGCCGCCGGCAACGGCAACGCCGGCAACACCGGCGGCGCCGGCGAAGTGGTCTGCAAGGGCTCGACCGTGACCCTGTCCGGCGAGGGCGGCGCCCCCGCCGCATCGAGCAACACCTTCCCGGTCGGAACGACCCTCAAGGTCACCAACCTGGACAACAACAAGAGCACCACCGTCAAGGTGGCGAGCGCGTCCGGAAGTTGCGTGCTGCTCAACAACGCGGCGTTCGAGCAGGTCCGCGAGGCGGGCAAGTTCCTCATCCGCCGCGCCGTGATCGAACGGGTCGGCGCGGCCGCCAAGCCGCCGGCGCAGGCACCCGCCAACCCGCCCGCCGCCGGCAACGGCAACGGCAACGCCGGTAACACCGGCGAGGTGGTCTGCAAGGGCTCGACCGTGACCCTGTCCGGCGAGGGCGGCGCCCCCGCCGCGTCGAGCGGCACATTCCCGATCGGTACGACCCTGAAGGTCACCAACCTGGACAACAACAAGAGCACCACCGTCAAGGTGGCCTCCACGTCCGGTAGCTGCGTGCTGCTCAACAACGCGGCGTTCGAGCAGGTCCGCGAGGCGGGCAAGTTCCTCATCCGCCGCGCCGTGATCGAACGGGTGGGGTGAACGGGGGTCCACCCGTTCCCGGTGTGACAGTGGCCCGGACCGCCCTCGGGGTGGCCGGGCCACTTGCCGTTGGCTAGTAGCGGGTGCCCATCGCCTCCCGTACCTCCGCGAGGGTCTGATCGGCGATCGCGTTGGCCCGCATGTTGCCGGCCCGCAGCACCTCCCGGACCAGCCCGGGCTCCCGCACGTACGCGGCCCGCCGGTCCCGCATCGGCGCCAGGAACTCGTTCACGGCCTCGGTGACCGTGCGCTTGAGCGCGGCGGCGCCGGCGTCCCCGATCCCCGCGGCGACCTCGTGCGGATCCCGGTCGAGGCAGAGCCCGGCGAGTTGCAGCAGCCCCGAGACGCCCGGCCGCGACACCGGGTCGTAGGTGATGCGCCGGTCCGCGTCGGTCTTCGCCGCCCTGATCAGCCGCGCGGTCTCGTCCGCCGTGGCGCGCAGGGCGATGGCGTTGCCCCGGCTCTTGCTCATCTTCGTGCCGTCGGTGCCGAGCAGCAGCGACGCGGTGCCCAGCAGCGCCTCCGGCAGCTCGAAGACCGGCCCGTACCGCTCGTTGAACCGCCGGGCGACGGTCCGGGTCAGCTCGACGTGCGGCAGCTGATCGCGGCCGACCGGCACGAGGTTGCCCTTGCAGAACAGGATGTCGGCGGCCTGATGCACCGGATAGGTGAACATGAGCCCGCTCACCGAGCCCTGCCGCGAGTGCACGATCTCGTCCTTGACGGTCGGATTGCGCTGCAACTCGGGCACGCTGACCAGGCTGAGGAACGGCAGCATCAGCTGGTTGAGCGCGGGTACGGCGCTGTGCGTGAAGATCGTGGCCCGGTCCGGGTCGAGCCCGGCGGCCAGATAGTCGAGTATCAGGCCGTCGACGGTCTCGCCCAGCCGCTCGGCGACGTCCCGATCGGTCAGGACCTGATAGTCGGCGACGATCACGAACAGGTCGACGCCGCCCTGCTGCAGCCGTACCCGATTGCGCAGCGTGCCGAAGTAGTGCCCGAGATGCAGCGGGCCGGTCGGCCGGTCCCCGGTCAGCACCCGGAAGTCGCCGGGCCGCTCGGCGATGCGGTCCTCGAGGCTCAGGGTCGTTGTCGTCATCTCTGTCTCCTCAGGTGGGTGGACGCCCCGGGAAACAAGAAACGGGCCGTCCGATGGGACGGCCCGCACGCGCGCGGTGGTTGCAGCCGTCTCTAGGACGGCCACCAGCCCTGCAAGCGCGCGGAAATCATGAGTCGAACAATACCCGATCTCCGGGCGGCAGAATGTTTCACGTGAATCCAGTCGAGCCCGGCGCGCACATCCACTCCAGCGATCCGTTCGCCACCCCGGAGCAGGACAGGTCCGCCGCGCGGCGGGTGCGCGGGCGGCTCGCCTCGCCGGTCACGATCTGGACCGCGCCCGGGCCGTCCGGGCTCACCGTCTCCTCGATGCTCGTCGCCGACGGCGACCCCGGACGGGTGCTCGGGCTGGTCGACCAGGAGAGCGACTTCTGGGACGCCGTCTCGGTCGCCGGGCGCTTCGCCGTCACGCCGCTGGGCTTCGGCGATCAGCAACTCGCCGACCGGTTCGCCGGGCTCATGCCATCGCCCGGCGGCCTCTTCGCCCTCGGCGACTGGATCGAGACCGACTTCGGGCCCGTTCCGGTCGGCGCCGGCACCTGGGTCGGCTGCCGGCTGGACGGCGAGCGGCCCTACGGGTGGGGGCTGCTCGTGGAGGCCACGATCGAGTCGATTCATCTCGGCGGATCCCCGCCCGCGCCCTTGATCCATTTTCGCGGCCGGTACCGGGGCCTCGACCGGTAAGCGCAACAGGGCAGCCACTCGGCGCACCCGCCGACCGGCGGTCAGTGACGGCCGCCACTGCTTCGTACGGTGCGGAAAAGACCCGCCCCCACGAAGGTGGTGAGCCACGTTGACAACCGAAACGACCCCGACCGACAAGTATCTCGAGGTCCAGCAGTCGCAGGAGTTCGTCCAACTGCGCCGCAGGCTGCGTAACTTCATCTTCCCCACGACCATCGCGTTCTTCCTCTGGTACGCGCTGTACGTCCTGCTCTCCGCGTACGCCCGGGACTTCATGTCCGTGAAGGTCTTCGGGAACGTCAACATCGCGCTGCTGCTCGGTCTGCTGCAGTTCGTCTCGACGTTCGTGATCGCCTGGTACTACGCCCGCTTCGCGGCGCGCGAGATCGACCCGGTCGCCGACAAGATCCGCGGCGAGATGTCGGCCGGCGCCGCGACCGCCGCGGCACCTGCCGCAGCGGCACCGGCCGCGGCGCCCGAGGAGCCCGAGACGAAGCCGGAGGCGGCGAAGTAATGCAGAGTCACTCGCTTCTGGCGGCCGAGGCAACCACCTCGACGAGCCGCACCCTGACCATCACGCTCTTCCTCGTCTTCGTCGCGATCACGCTGGCGATCACGATCTGGGCGAGCCGCCAGACCAAGACCGCGACCGACTACTACGCCGGCGGCCGGTCGTTCTCCGGCTTCCAGAACGGCATGGCGATCGGCGGCGACTACATGTCGGCCGCGTCGTTCCTCGGCATCGCCGGCCTCATCGCCCTGTACGGCTACGACGGCTTCCTCTACTCGATCGGGTTCCTGGTCGCGTGGCTCGTCGCCCTGCTGCTGGTGGCGGAGTTCCTGCGCAACTCGGGCCGGTACACGATGGCCGACGTCCTCGCGTTCCGGATGCGCCAGCGCCCGGTGCGCACCGCGGCCTCCGTCTCCACCATCGTCGTGTCGATCTTCTACCTGATCGCGCAGATGGTCGGCGCCGGAGCGCTGGTCAGCCTGCTGCTCGGCATCAAGCCCGGCGCCACGTTCCTGGGCATGGACGCCGACACCGCCAAGGTCGCGACGATCATCCTGGTCGGCGCGCTGATGATCGTGTACGTGGTGGTCGGCGGCATGAAGGGCACCACCTACGTGCAGATCGTCAAGGCGTTCATGCTGATGTCGGGCGCCCTGATCATGACCCTGCTGGTGCTGGCGCACTACAAGTTCAACCTGTCGGCCCTGCTCGGCGACGCCGCGGAGCAGTCCGGAAAGGGCGCGGCGTTCCTGGAACCCGGCCTGCGGTACGGCGTCGAGTCGGACGATGCGGCGAAGACGTTCTACAGCAAGATGGACCTGCTCTCGCTCGGCATCGCCCTGGTGCTCGGCACTGCGGGCCTGCCGCACATCCTGACCCGGTTCTACACCGTGCCGACCAGCAGGATCGCCCGCAAGAGCGTGCTCTGGGCGATCGGGATCATCGGCACCTTCTACCTGTTCACCCTGGCGCTGGGCTTCGGCGCGGCGGCCCTGGTGGGCGGCAAGGCGATCACCGCGCAGGACAAGGCCGGCAACACGGCCGCACCGCAGCTGGCCCAGGCGCTCGGCATCGACTATTTCGGCGGCGATACGGGCGGCGCGATCCTGCTGGCGATCATCGCGGCGGTCGCCTTCGCCACGATCCTCGCCGTGGTCGCCGGGCTGACCCTGGCGTCGTCGTCGAGCGTCGCGCACGACTTCTACGCCAGCGTCATCAAACGGGGGCAGGCGTCGGAGCGTGACGAGGTGCGGGTCGCCCGGATCGCGGCGTTCGGCATCGGCGCGGTCGCGATCGTGCTGTCGATCTTCGCGCAGAGCCTGAACGTCGCCTTCCTGGTGGCGCTCGCGTTCGCGGTGGCGGCGTCGGGCAACCTGCCGGCGATCCTGTACAGCCTGTTCTGGAAGGGTTTCAACACCTCCGGGGCGCTGTGGGCGATCTACGGCGGCCTGACCTCCGCCGTGGTGCTGGTCTTCTTCTCGCCTGTCGTGTCCGGTTCGCCGACGGCCATGTTCCCCGACAGCGACTGGCACTGGTTCCCGCTGAACAACCCGGGCATCATCTCCATCCCGTTCGGCTTCCTGTGCGGCTGGATCGGGGCGAAGATCTCCAAGGAGTCCGACCTGAACAAGTACGCGGAGCTCGAGGTCCGCTCGGTGACGGGTTACGGCGCTCACTGAACGGAAGTGGAACGCAGAGGGGCCGATGTGCGAATCGCGCGTCGGCCCCTCTCCTTTAGAGTGACCCTCATGTCAGTGCAGCAGCGGTTCGGCCCAGGTCATCGGATCCTCATCAGCGGCGGCGCCGGTTTCGTGCCGTCACACGTGGTTGATGCCCTCATCGACCGTGGCTGCACCGTCGTCGCGATCGACAATTTCGTCACGGGAGCCAGGGAGAATGTCGCCCATCTGGCGGGCGAACCCCGCTTCACGCTGATCGAGGCCGACGTCACCGAGGAACTGCCCGCGCACCCGGCACTGGCCGAGCGGTTCGACGCGGTCATGCACATGGCCTCGCCGGCCAGCCCCACCGACTTCGCCAAGCTGCCGATCGAGATCCTCAGGGTCGGCTCGCGGGGCACGATGACCATGCTCGACCGGGCGGTCGCGGACGCGGCGCGGTTCCTGATGGCGTCGACCTCCGAGGCGTACGGCGACCCGCTGGTGCACCCGCAGCCGGAGAGCTACTGGGGCAACGTCAACCCGATCGGGGTACGCGCGGTCTACGACGAGTCGAAGCGGTTCTCGGAGGCCGCGACGATGGCGTACCACCGCTTCCACGGGCTCTCGACGGCGATCGTGCGCATCTTCAACACGTACGGCCCGCGGATGCGGCCCGACGACGGGCGGGCCATCCCCACCTTCATCGACCAGGCGCTGCGCGGTGCGCCGATCACCGTGCACGGCACCGGTTCGCAGACCCGTTCGATCACCTACGTCGACGACCTGGTCCGCGGCATCCTGCTGCTGCTCGACTCCGACGAGACCGGCCCGATCAACTGCGGCACCGAGCACGAGCTGACCATGCTCGAGCTGGCCGAGCTGATCGTGCGCCTCTGCGGCAGCGACTCGAAGGTCGACCTGGTCGCCCGGACGGCCGACGACCCGGAGAAGCGCCGCCCCGACCTCACGCTCGCCCGCGGGCTGCTCGGCTACGAGCCTCAGGTGGGTCCGGAGGACGGCCTGCGCCGGACGATCGACTTCTTCAGAGCGTGAGCATTTCGACACGGTAGTGAACGTTTCACGAACAGTAATTGCCTCCTCCCTTCGTGCCGAGCGGATGTTCCTGCACGCTTTGCGTGGTTCGAGGTACGTAATCTGAAGTCATGTCTGCGACCACGTCCCCTTGGGGTAGCCCCGCCGGCCGGGCTTCGGTGCCGGGTTCGATGGGCCTGCCGGGCTCCATGAGCCGGGCCTCCGTGCCCGGACCGGGCCGTGACGGCGCGAGCCGTCCCTCGTCGGGGCGCGCGGGCGTGCCCGGCGCACGTAACGTCCGCGCGGGTGGCCGCGACGGATGGCAGCCGCAGGGCCCCGGAGGACCGGGCGGACCGGGCGGACCGCCGCGCGGCCCCGGTGGCAACCGCCCCGGCCGGCCCTACAAGGGCAAGCGCAAGCCGCGCTGGGGGCGCATCGCCCTGGTGGCCGGCGCGGTGTTGGCCGCCGCGGCCCTGTTCGCGGGCTTCTCGCTGTACGGCTACGCGAACAACCTCGACAAGGACCTCAAGCGCACCGACGCGTTCTCGGACATCACCGGCGGCCGCCCGGTCAAGACGGTGGACGGCGCGATCAACATCCTGCTGGTCGGCAGCGACTCACGCGACCCGGACGCGACCAAGGAAGACACCAACGCCTGGCGCGCGGACACGCTGATCGTGATGCACATCCCGGCCGACCACAAGTCAGCGCAGCTGGTCTCGATCCCGCGTGACCTGTGGGTGCAGATCCCGTCGGGCAACTCGGCCGATTGCAGCAGCGGCAGCCGCGCCAAGATCAATGCGGCGTTCGCCTTCGGTGGACTGCCCCGCGCGGTGCGCACGGTCGAGTGCATGACCGACGTGCACCTCGATCACGTGCTGGCCATCGACTTCGGCGGCTTCAAGGAGGTCACCGACGCGCTCGGCGGCGTGGACCTGAAGGTGGACCAGAGCATCACCTCGATCCACAAGCCGTTCCGCAAGTTCAAGAAGGGCACCATGCACATGAACGGTGCCGAGGCGCTCGACTGGATCCGGCAGCGCAAGCAGTTCGCCCGCGGCGACTTCGCCCGCATGCAGCACCAGCAGGAGTTCCTGAAGGCGCTGATGGACAAGGCGGCCGGCTCGGGCACGCTGAGCAACCCGGCCAAGCTGAACAGCTTCCTCAAGGCGACCACCAACGCCATCACCGCCGACCAGGACTTCTCGCTGACCGACATGGCGCTGCAGTTCCGCAGCCTGCGCGGCGAGAACCTCACCTTCATCACCAGCCCCCACCTGGGCAGCCAGACCATCGCCGGACAAAGCGTCGTGGTCTCCGACCGCGAGAAGGCTTTGGCTTTGTACAAGGCAGTTGCTGCCGACAAGATGGATGAGTGGATGACGTCGAGCAAGGCCGCCGCGACGGGCCAGGCCGGCAGCTGACACTTCGTTTTCGGGCAAACGGCGCGGGTCGACAGTAAACGTCGGCTCGCGTCGTTGGTGAACACCGCGTGTCATCGATCGGAAACCCACAAGGCCTCGCAAGAGATCGAAGTTGAACGTACAGTGATGTCCGCCCTGATGCCCGAGACGCTTGGAGATCTCATGACCGTCCAGACCCCCCGGCGTTCTTCGTCGCTGGATCGGGACGCCGTCAGTGCCCCCAAGCGCACGGCCGGTGCGGGCACGCCCCTCAAGGTCAAGAAGAAACGGGACCCGCTCTGGGCGAAACTCACGGTGGTCCTCGGCGCGCTTCTGATGATGGGCAGCGGCGCCGGCATCGTCGGCACCAAGTGGCTGGTCAGCAACGCCACCAACGCGGTCACCACGGACGACCTGCTCGGCGGCACCAAGAAGACGGCGGCCGAGGGCGGCAGCAGCCTCGAGGGCCCGATCGATCTGCTGCTGATGGGCGTCGACGCGCGCAAGCGCTGGTCGGTCGACGACCTGCACGCCGACACGATCATCATCCTGCACATCCCGGCGAGCCACGACCAGGCCTACCTGGTCTCGATTCCCCGCGACACCGAGGTGGACGTCCCCGCGTTCGCGAAGAGCAAGTACGGCGGCGGCAAGGCGAAGGCCACCGAGGCGTTCTTCCACGGCGCTCAGAACGGCGGCGGCTGGGCCGGCGGCGCGCAGCTCATGGCGCAGACGCTGAAGAACGCGACGGGCATCAGCTTCGACGGCGCGGCGATCATCGACTTCAACGGCTTCAAGGGCGTCATCGACAGCCTCGACGGCGTGAAGATGTGCGTGGACCAGCGGGTCAAGTCGCACCACATGGTCACGGTCGACGGCAAGCCGATGTATCTGGCCGACGCCCGCAAGACCGGCAAGACCCAGACCCCGATCTATCACGAGAAGGGCTGCCGGGACATGGAGGGCTGGGAGGCCCTCGACTACGCCCGCCAGCGCTACGGCCTCACCAACGGTGACTACGACCGCCAGCGCCACCAGCAGCAGCTGATCAAGGCGATGGCGAAGAAGGCCAGCACCAGCGGCGTCCTCACCAACCCGGTGAAGATCAATTCGCTGATCAAGTCCGCCGGCAAGGCGTTCGTGCTGGACACCGGCGACGTGCCGGTCGCCGACTTCATCTTCACCCTCAAGGGTGTCGCCGCGAACGACCTGGTGCTGCTGCGCAGCAACAACGGCACGTTCGCCGGCAACGGCAGCGGCCGCGAGGCCATCACCGAGAAGAGCCGCGAGATGTACCGGGCGGTCAAGCAGGACAAGCTTGCCGATTTCATCATCAGCAACCCGGACGTCGTGGCCAAGGAGAAGTAGCTCTACCCTGGGATACGTGTTCGGACCACAGGTACCCAGTGTGACGCCGCCGCAGGTCGAGGCCTCGGCCTACCTGCTCGATGTGCGCGAGCCCGACGAGTGGGCGGCCGGGCATGCGCCCGACGCTCACCACCTGCCGATGATGGAGATCCCGGCCCGCATCGCCGAGATCCCGAACGAGGCAGAGGTCGTCGTGGTGTGCCGCTCCGGCGGGCGCTCCGGCCAGGTCGTGTCCTACCTCATGGGCAACGGCTGGGACAACGTGCGCAACCTCGACGGCGGCATGCAGGCGTGGGCCGGCGACGGCCGCGAGGTCGTCAGCGAGAACGGTGAGCCGCCCCGCATCCTGTGAGCCCGAGCCGCCCGCTGGTCTTCGCCCACCGGGGTGGGGCGGAGGCACTTCCCGAGCACACTCTCGCCGCGTACGTCCGCGCGCTCGACGAGGGTGCCGACGGCGTGGAGTGCGACGTCCGGCTGACCCGCGACGGGCATCTGGTCTGCGTGCACGACCGTCGGCTCAACCGGACCAGCAACGGCACCGGCCTGGTCAGCGCGAAGACCCTCGCGGAACTCGACGCGCTCGACTACGCCTCGTGGCATCCCGCCGCGGCCACCGAGGACCTGCCGGTCGAGCACACCCGGCTGCTGACCCTGGAGCGGCTGCTCGACGCGCTGCGTGACCGCGGCCTCGGGGTCCGGTTACTCATCGAGACCAAACACCCCTCACGGTACGGCGCCGACGTCGAACGCCGGCTGGTCGAGATGCTGCGCCGGTACGGGCTGGCCGAGCCGGTGCCGGACGATCCCGTTCGGGTGACGGTGATGTCCTTCGCCGCGCTCGCGCTGCGCCGGATCCGTACGCTGGCGCCCGGCATCCCCACGGTCTATCTCCTGGAGATACCCCCGCCGGGAGTCAGGCGGGGACGGCTGCCCTTCGGCGCGAAGATCGCCGGCCCGAGTATCGGCCTGATCCGCGCCAGGCCGAACCTCGTCGAGAGCCTGCGCGCGGCCGGCCACGGTGCCTACGTCTGGACGGTCAACCGGGAGGAGGACGTGAATCTCGTGCTGGCGCAACGGGTCGACGGGATCATCACGGACCGCCCGGGCTTCGTGATCGACCGGCTCGAGAAGCTGCCACCGGTGTGACACGGGCCACTCTTCGCCCGGTTGGGGGCAAGATCCACACCAACCGCTCTGCCCAAAAGGCCGTAAGCGAGGCAGACTCGCAGATATGCCGGATCGACCCGACTACGCCGCGCTGACGCGAGGACAGATCGCGCTGCTCGACCGGATCAACTCCGGCGGGGCCGGTCTGGACGCCCTCAACCAGCTCGTCCGGCTCGCACAGGACGTCCTCGGGGGGCGGGGCGCCGGCTTCGCCGAATACAGCCCCGGACACGGCCGGATCATCGCCGCCAGCGGCTCCTGCGAGAGCGCGCTGGGCCGCCGGGTCAGCCGCGAGGACACCTGGCTCACCCAGGGATCCCGGACGCTGCTCGCGCCCCTCACCGCCCTCGACGACGAGTTCGCCGGCCAGGTCGAGGACGGCGACCGGCACCGGATCCTCGTCACCCGGTGCGAGATCGGCGGCCTGATCGTCGGTTCCCTCTACGTCTCCTACGGCGAGGACGACGACGACCCGGCCCCCGAGCACAACACGGTGCTCGAGTTGCTCGCCGCCAACGTCGGCCACATGTACGGCGACCAGGCCGGCCTGCCGGTGCACGGCGACGGCCCGGTGGTGGCCGCCCTCGCCGACGGGCTGGCGATCATCGACCGCGACGGCATCGTGCAGCTCTGGAACCCGGCGGCCGAGCAGCTGACCGGGCGCAGCGCCGCCGACGTGCTGCAGCGCGAGCTGCACCTGCCGGTCCCGCCGCCGGGACAGGTGCTGGTGCACCGGCTGCCCTCCGGCCGCTGGCTCAAGGTCACCGCCGGCGACCTGCCGCGGACCCCTTCCATGCGGGTGGTGACCTTCCGCGACTCCACCGACCAGGACCGCCGGCACGAGGATCGCGATCTGTTCGTCGCGGTGACCAGCCACGAGCTGCGCACCCCGGTCACGGTGATCAAGGGTTACGCGGACACGCTCACCAACCACTGGGAGTCCCTCGGCGAGGACGGCCGCCAGGAGGCCGTACGCGTCATCGGCGCCCGGGCCGGCGAGCTCGCCCGGCTGGTCGACCGGCTGCTCTCCGCGACCAGCGATGACGGCGAGGTCGGCGGCTCCGCGGCCGGACCGTTCGATCTGGTCGAGGGCCTGCGGGCAGCCGCCGGCAACCTGCCTGCCGACCTGCACCGCCGCCTCGTCCTGGACCGGCTGCCGGGCGAGCTGCCGAAGGCGTTCGGCGACCGCGACTCGCTCGCCACGATCCTCACCGAGCTGGCCACCAACGCGGACCGGTATTCGGCGCCGGACACCGAGGTCGAGCTGAGCGCGGCCGCCGACGACACGACGGTGACCTTCCGGGTCGCGGACCGCGGCATCGGCGTCAAGCCGGAGCACGTCGAGCGGGCCTTCGAGCGCTACTGGCAGGGCGAGTCGGCCGACCGCGGCCGCAACCCGGGTGCCGGGCTCGGCCTCTACCTGGTGCGGCGCATCGTCGAGCGCCAGCAGGGCTGGGTCTCGCTGCGCCCCCGCGAGGGCGGCGGAACGGTCGCCGAGGTCCGCCTCCCCCGCGCCTGAGCCCACGCACAGCGGAAACCCGGGCCAGTCAGCTACCTGAACAACGACTTGGATCGACACGGACCCACGGAGTGCCCGGATCGACCGGTTAGCGCATAGGCTGGTTCGCCGTGAGCAAGCGTCGAAACCCCCGAGCCGCCGCGAACGCGGCACCCAAGCGCCAGAAGGTGCGCGACATCTTCGTCGCCCGACCGTTCGAGGGCCTGGCCGATGAACCCGAATGGATCGCGCTGCGCGAGCTGGTTCCGGCCGCTTCCGCGCCGCTGACCCTCAAGCCCGAGATCCTCGAGGAGTACGGGGATCGTCCCGTCACCCTCTCGACGGTTCTTCCGATGGCCTGGCCCGCGATGACCCGCCAGGACGGCCGGGTCTTCGTCGGCCTGCAGCGGCACGTGCAGTCCGGTGACGTCTCCCGCGACATCGCCGTGGCGATCCTGTGCGCGCTCAAGACCGAGCCGGGCGGGACCGTCGCGGTGCCCGCGCTGCCCGGCGAGGGCCCGCGCCTGCAGGACATCCTGGTCGACGGCCCGCTGGACATCTCGATGCACGACGGTTTCGAGTACTGGCTCGACGCCGAGCAGGCCGAGGACGCGAACGTGAAGGCGTCGCTGGAGCGGGCCAACGCGTCGATCTACCCGACGCTGCGGCTCGGCGTGCCGGCCGCGTACTGGTGCCGGGTGCAGCCGGACAAGTCGCACGTGCGCTGGGTGCTCCCGCAGGAGGAGGACGCGGCCCTGGACGCGCTGGCCCGGCTCTCCGCCAGCGGCGACCTGCTGCTCGGCAAGAACACCAAGTTCGCCGGCATGTTCCGCGCGCACGGCCTGCTCGTCCCGGTCTGGGACGTGCCCGGCGAGCCGGAGGGCGTGGACTTCGAGGCCCCGCTGAGCGACTTCGCCAAGCGCTACACGGACATCCTCGCCGACACCTCTCCGCTGGACTCCGCCGCCCGGCGCGCCAAGCAAGGGCTCGTGGGGCGTCAGCTCACCCTGCGATAGGTACGCCGCGGTCGGGACGCTTCACCGGCGGCGCGCGCGAACCGGGTCCACGCCCGG
>NZ_JBEZXZ010000204.1:0-16163 GCF_040638275.1 Actinoplanes sp. NPDC026623
GGCGGCGAGCGCCGCGGCCACGGAGAGCTGCCGCTCGGCGCCGCCGGCGACGACGGTCACCGGCGCGACCGGAGCGAGCAGCGCGCGGACCGCCTCGACCTCGGCGGCCGGGGCGGCGACGACGATCAATCGCACGGAGGGTGCCGCCGCGACGCGGCGGACGGCGTGCACGAGGAGCGGCTCGCCGGCCAGCAGGCGCAGCGCCTTGGGCCCGCCCGGGCCCAGGCGCAGGCCGGCACCCGCAGCCGGAACGAGGACCGCGACGTCACCGCGAGCATTGAGCTGCGCGGTCACGTCGCGGTCCTGTTCGGCTGGTAACACAGGTGGGGGTGGTGCGGTGGTGGAAACGTCAGGCCTCGGTGAGGACCTTGTCGAGGAGAACTTCCGCCTCGTCCTTGGTGCTCTTTTCGGCAAGGGCCACCTCGCCGACGAGGATGTCGCGGGCCTTGGCGAGCATGCGCTTCTCCCCAGCCGAGAGACCACGCTCACGCTCGCGACGCCAGAGGTCACGCACGACCTCGGCTACCTTGAGCGGGTTACCGGAGGCGAGCTTCTCGAGATTGGCCTTGTAACGCCGCGACCAGTTGGTCGGCTCCTCGGTGTGCGGCGCGCGGAGGACGTCGAAGACCTTGCCCAGGCCTTCCTCGCCGACCACTTCACGCACGCCGACGATCTCGGCATTCTCAGCGGGCACCCGGACCGTCAGGTCGCCTTGGGCGACCCGCAGGACGAGGTAAAGCTTTTCCACGCCCTTGATAGTTCTAGTCTCGATTGCCTCGATGAGTGCGGCCCCGTGGTGGGGGTAAACAACGGTCTCGCCGACACTGAAAACCATAGGTTCGAAACCCCTTTCGCTGTGTCTAGGGTAACACGCTCGGGCAGCGATGTCCCACCCCGGCCGTGACTGTTAGTGCAGCTCAGAGGGCCTGTGAGCCGTCTTTCTACCGCTTGACATGCGAGCAAAGACCTGCCTCAGTCACTTAGAGTGACTACACCGTAACGACCCGAACGAGCGAGTCGGAAATTCCGGATCTGCAGCCTTTGCGAGGTCAAGCTTATCGCTTGGGACCGGGAGCGCCCACTACTGGCGGTCGGCCCCTCGGGTGGGGGAGGCTGGACGAAGGTCCCCGGTCACGCGACACTCGTCGGCAGGGGGGAGGGTGAATCGTGGGCAGTTTGAGCGACAACGGCGGCAACTGGCCGCCTGATGGTGGTTCCGCTGACGGCCTGCCGGACCTCCCCGAGGAGTGGGGCATCATCGTCGTCCCGGACGACCTCTCGGAGCTGTCCGACGAGGTCACCGCAGTTCAGGACGAGCTGCGCCGCTCACAACGGCAGACCCGCTGGCAGCGCTTCGCCGACCGTCCGGGCATGCGCGCCCTGCGCCGCGCCGGCGCCGCCAGCCTCCGCGCCCCCGTCCTGATCATCTCGATGGCGGTGCTGGTGACGGTGGCCAGCCTCTTCGCCTCCGCCTGGCCCGGGCCGCCCCGCTCACCCGCCACCCAGCGCACCGCCACCACGACCGACGACCGCGGTGACACGCTGCCCGCGCTCGAGCTGATCGGCACGGACGGGCAACCCGTCCCGCTGTTGGGGCAGTTGCCGGCCGTGGTCCTGCTCACCGACGGTTGCGATTGCGAGCGGCTGGTCGCCGACACCGTCGCGGCCGTCAAGCCCGACATCTCCGTGGTGACCGTCGTCTCCGGCGCCGCCTCGGGACAGACCGGCGGCGCGCCGCCCACCGGCGCCACCCCCTCGGCCCCGGGCAACGCGGTCCGCGCGCTCCGGGACCCGACCGGCGAGCTCCGCACCGGATTCGACCTGGGCCCGCCGGACGGCACCGCCGCGGCGCTGCTGATCAACCGCGGCGGGGAGATCGTCCGCAAGGTGCCCCGGACGGTCTCGATCGAGGACCTCCGGCCCGACCTCGCCCGCCTCTGACACTGCGTGACGGCCGCGGGATGACGCCGGCCGTGGTCGCGGGCGTGGATCGCCGCCCGAGACCGGTCAGTAGTCGCGGGCGCGGATGACCCGCCAGCGGAAGACCGACGGCCCGTCCGTCTCGGCCGACACCGCCATGAAGAACTCGTCCGCCAGCCCGACCGTCAGCTCGAGCGGCACCGGCTCCCCCTCGTCGCACGGCACCGCCCGGCCCGAGTCCACGCCCTGCGCGCTGAGCCGGACCCGGATCTGACCGGCGCCGATGCAGAGCAACGCCAGCGTGTAGGAGCCGCCCCGCACCGACGTGGTGCGCTCCGTGCGCACGCCGGCGGCGAGCACCATGGTCTCGGCCTCGGATTGCAGGGGCAGGTCGGGCAGCAGCCGCTCGGCGGTCTTGCGGCCGGCCGTGACCGCCGGGTCCTCACCCGTTCGGGGCGCCGTCCGCACGAACCACAGGACGCCCGCGATCAGCAAGACCCCGGCGAGCCCATAGAGGACCACCGATCTGGCCCGGTTCCCCGTCACGCCCCAACCCTAGGCTGTCTCCAGCAGGACGCCGTACAGCGTCAGGCCGGGACCGAACGCCATCAGCACCACGCGCCGGGGCGGCACCGGGCGGCGCCGGAGCGCGTCCAGCACCAGCAGCACGGTCGGCGACGAGCAGTTCCCGTACGCGGCCAGCACCTCGCGGGAGGCCGTCATCGCCTCGTCCGCCAGCCCGAGCCGCTCCTGCACCACGTCGAGGATCTTCGGGCCGCCCGGATGCACCGCCCAGCCGTCGACCTCGCCGATCGTCAGGCCGTTGCGGGCGAGCAGGTCGTCGATCATGGCCCGGACATGCACCGACAGCACGTTCGGCACCTGCGCCGAGAGGCCCATCCGGAAGCCGAGGTCCGTGACGTCCCAGGTCATGTGCCCGGCGGTGGTGGTGTCGGTGAGCGCGATGACGTCGCTCACGGCGTACCCCCGAGGGGTTTCGGACGGGGTGAGCACGACGGCGGCTGCGGCGTCCGAGAAGAGCGCGTGCGAGACGATCTGTTGAATGTCCGCACGCGGATCGCTCGGCTGGATGTGCAGGCTGGTCAGCTCGGCGCAGAGCAGCAGGGCCGGGCGTTCCCGGGCGGCGACGAAGTCGGCCGCCGTGCCCAGGCCGGGCAGCGCCGCGTAGCAGCCCATATGCCCGACGAAGAGGCGCTGCAGCGACGGCGCCATGCCCAGGTCGCGGGCCAGCAGGATGTCGATGCCCGGCGTCGCGTAGCCGGTGCAGGAGCAGACCGCGAACAGGCCGACCTCGTCGGCCGCGACGCCTGCCTCGGTGAGCGCCCGGCCCACCGCCTCCTTGGCCAGCGGCATGGCCTCGACCTGGTAGCGGCGCATCCGGCGCTCGGTCGACCAGTCGGAAATGTCCTCGAGCAGCGGGCTGACCGCCGCCTGCCGGGTGCGCACGCCGGAGTTGGCGAAGATCCGCTCGGCCAGGCCCCGGCGGCCGCCCGCGTAGTACCCGGAGAAGAAGCGCTCCCACATCTCGCCCTGCGACACCGACGGCGGATGCGCCGTGCCGAGCCCGGCGATCACCGCCCGACCGATTCTCTTCACTTGTGCCTCCCCGGTACCGACCCGCCGAACTGGTCCCTACCCACGCCGCGGATCACCACCGCGGGGCCGATCCTTGCGAGTCCGGATCACCTCCGAGCGCCTCGACGCCGAGCCAGTCCGCGCACACGTCGGAGGTTGCCGGCTGCAGCGAGCCGGCCCGCGCGTCGCGGTAGAGGCGTTCCAGCGGATGCCCGCGCCGCATCGCCGACGTGCCGGCGGCCTCGAGCATCGACGCGGCGACCTCGGCCGCCGTGCTGCCGGCGACCAGCTTGGCCCGCCACACCCAGCGGTTCGTCACCGTGTCGCCGGGGTCCTCGTCGACCCGGCGGGCCGCCTCCATGACCGTCAGGTGCGCCGCCGCGACCGCCGCATCCGCCCGGCCGATCCGCGCGCGCACGGCCGGGAGATGCCCCAGGTTGCGCTTGTTGACGTGCTCGACGGCCGCGTCCACCGCCGCCCGGGCCACCCCGACGTAGACGGCCGCATAGCTGGCCACCATCCACTGCGGAGCGAGCTGGGCGATCACCAGCGCCAGGCCCTCCACGCCGCCGAGCAGCGCGGTCGTGGGCACGGTGACGTCGACGTGCACGTCGTGCGAGCCGGTCGCGCGCATGCCGAGAGCGTCCCAGGTCGGCTCGATCGTCAGCCCGTCGCCGGCCGGGACCAGGAACTGCGACACCTGCGCCGGGTCGGCCGCGCTGCGGGCCGCCACCAGGTACGCGTCCGCGTGGCCCGCGCCCGAGCAGAACGTCTTCGCCCCCTTGATGTGGAAGCCGTCGTCGGTCCGCTCGTACGTTGTGGTCAGCTGCGACAGCCGGGAGCCGGCGCCGCGCTCGCTCATCGCCACCGCGTACCAGGCGCCCTCGGCGGCCGCCCGCAGGTAGTCGTCGCGGGCCTCGATCGCCTCCCGAGGCAGCCCGAGCGCGTCGGCCAGTTCGTCGGTGACGCCGCTGAGTGCGCCGGTGACCGAGGCGTGCATGTTGAAGATCAGGGCGGTCGCCCCGTTGCCCCGGGCCAGCTCGTACGCGATCGCCGCGTAGTCCGCGAAGCCCGCGCCGGCGCCGCCGAGGCGTTCCGGGACCATCAGTCCGAACAGGCCGGAGTGGCGCAGGTCGGCGAAGTCGTCCGCCGGGAACGAGCCGTCCCGGTCGTGAGCTGCCGCCCGCGCCGCGAATCTGGGCGCGAGCCGTCGTGCCTCCTCGGCTGTCACCGCGATGCCTCCCCCTGTTTGCGGCCCTTGCCCTGATAGACGACCGCCGTCGACCGGGTCGGGATCATCCGGCCCAGCGGCCGGGTGTGCGTCCCGTTCGGCAGGAACAGCCACCGGAGCAGCCCCGCCGTGCTCGGGCGCAGGCCGCGGACCCGCAGCCGGACGCCGTGCTTCGCGCACTCGGCGGTCAGCTCGCCCGGGTCGACGAACAGATCGGGATCGTGGATGCCGATCGGGGCGGCGCCGATCCGCTCCCCGAGGGTGACCGTGACGAACCGGCTCACCCGGGTGTCGTTCACCGTGTCCAGCACCAGCAGCCCGCCCGGGCGCAGCACCCGGCACAGCTCCGCGACCGCGGCCGGCAGGTCGGCGACGTGCTCCAGGATCTCGCCGGCGACCACCACGTCGGCCGCGCCGTCCGCCAGCGGCAGGGCCGTCACGTCGCCGGTCACCGGGGTCACCCCGCGGGTCGCCGCCTGCTCGAGACCCGAGCGGCGCAGATCCACGCCCACGTGCCGGTAGCCGAGGCGCCGCACGTGCGGCGCCAGCAGGCCGCCGCCGCAGCCCGCGTCGAGCAGCACCGCGCCGGGGCGCCCGGCAGGCGGCACCAGCACACCCCGGGCCGCGGCGAGCCAGTGCAGGAGTTCGAAGCTGCCGCCGGGCCGCCACCACTCGCCCGCGAGGTCGTCGTACTGACGGGGATCGTTGCGGGGCGGCAGACGCATGGGATCGAGCGTGGCACGCGCGGGCCACAACCACCACACTGCTTTCATGTCCGGACCGGTCGCTCTGCTCAAGGCTTCCCACCCCGAACCGGGCGGAGCCGTCACGCTGGCCATGACCCTGCTCGCCGTCGGGGTCGGACATCGAGGCTGGAGCGTGCTCGGCGTGGCCGCCGCGATCGGCGCGACCCAGCTCTCCGTCGGCTGGGTCAACGACTGGCTGGACGCCGATCGGGACCGGCTCGCCGGGCGCACCGACAAGCCCGTGGCCTCGGGCGCCGTCTCCCGCCGTGCCGTCGGGATCGCGGGCCTGACCGCCTCGCTCGCCATTCCGCTGCTGGGGCTGCCGTTCGGCCCGGCGGCGACGGCCTGCATCACCGTGGTCGGCGTGTTCGCGCTGCTCTACGACTGGCCGTTGAAGTCGACGCCGCTGTCGGTGCTGCCCTACCTGGTGGCGTTCGGCCTGATGCCCGCGTTCGTGGTGATCGCGCTGCCCGGCCACCCCTGGCCGCCGGCCTGGCTGGTCGCCGCGGGCGCGCTGCTCGGCGGCGGCGCACACTTCGCCAACGTGCTGCCGGATCTCGCCGACGACGCGGCGACCGGCGTCGTCGGCCTGCCGCACCGGATCGGCGCGGCCGGGTCGCAGATCGCGGCCGGGTGCCTGCTGCTGGCGGCGACCCTCGTACTGGTCCTCGGGCCGGCCGGGCCGCCGTCGTGGGCGGGCGTCGCGGCCGCCGCGGCCGCCGTCGTGGTCCTGCCCCTCGGTTGGTACGCGGGCCGCCGGGCGCTGCGCAGGGGTACCCGGCAGGTGGCGATGTTCCGCTCGGTCATCGTCGTGGCCCTGCTCGATGTGGTTCTGCTGGTCTTCAGCGGCCGGGTGCTGTGAGCGAGCCCTTTCGAAGTCGCCGGGGCGGCGGCGCCCGCTGGGCTCGACCGCCCGGACGCCTTCGGCCCGGTGCCGGGGGGAAAAAGGCTCAATGGACGGGTCGGCGTACGCGCCGGATCTAGGCCCTCTAGGCTGATCGCGGAGCTTTATCAGGAGAACCCGCGTTTCTTGGAGGACTGTGATGCGCTCGCTGGGATTCCGCCGCGCCGCCCTCGCCACGGGTGTCGCCGCGGTGGCCGCCGTCGCGCTCGCCGGCTGCAGCGCCGGCCAGGTTGCCGAGACCGCCCTCAAGCGGCCGTCGAACATGGGCGTCAACGCCGACAACTCCGACGGCAGCATCCTCGTCCGCAACCTCGCGGTGCAGTACCCGGGCACGGCGGGCTACAAGGACGGCGAGAACGCGCCGCTGGAGCTCGGCCTGTTCAACCAGACCCGGCAGTCGATCACGGTGCTGGTGAGCAGCCAGCCGGCCACCGACACCGAGGGCGGCGAGGTCGTCTCCGCGACCTCCGTCGGCCTGACCGGCGGTTCCGCCGCCTCCGCGGAACCCTCGCCGGCCGCAGCGGAACCGTCCGCCAACCCCTCGGCGAGCGCCGGCCCATCGGCGTCCGCCGCGCCGGCGCCCGCCGGCCCGGTGTTCCGGCCGGCCCGGATCGAGGTGCCGGCGATGGGCTCGGTCGCGTTCCTGCCGGGTGACATCGTGCAGCTGCAGGCCATCGACCTCAACGCCAAGCTGGCGCCCGGTCAGTCGCTGAACCTGGTCTTCGAGTTCAGCAACCACGCGAACCGGCTCGTGCTGCAGGCCCCGGTCGGCATCCCGCTGACCCCTGCCTCGCGCGGCCCGGGCGGCGTGACGCACGAAGACACCGAGGAGTAGTCCCCGGTTTGTCGTACCAGCGGGCTAGCGTGACTGCATGACGACTTCCCGCACCCCGTCTCGCGCCCGCTCTGAGCCGCGACCCGCCTATCAGTGCGACGCGTGCGGCCACCAGCCACCCAAGTGGCTCGGCCGCTGCCCGGAGTGCAGCGAGTGGGGCTCGATCATCGAGTCCACGATGACCGGTCCGGTCGTCGCCGGCCGCGTGGTCAGTTCCCGGCTGCCGTCCGAGCCCGCCCGTCCCATCAAGACGATCAGCGCCGCCCCCGCCAAGGCGGTGCCCAGCGGCGTCAGCGAGCTCGACCGGGTCCTCGGCGGCGGGCTGGTGCCCGGTGCCGTGGTGCTGCTGGCGGGCGAGCCGGGGGTCGGCAAGTCGACCCTGCTGCTCGACGTCGCCCAGCAGTGGGCGGCCGGCACGAGCACGCCGTCGCTCGTCATCAGCGGCGAGGAGTCGGTGAGCCAGGTCCGGCTGCGCGCCGAGCGGCTCGGCTCCCTGCACGACAACCTCTACCTCGCCTCCGAGAGCGACCTCGGCGCGGTGCTCGGCCACCTCGACGCGGTCAAGCCCGGCCTGCTCATCATCGACTCGGTGCAGACCATCTCCGCGCCCGGCACCGAGGGCGTGCCCGGCGGCGTGACCCAGGTCCGGGCGGTGACCGCCGCCCTGGTCAGCATCGCCAAGGAGCGCGGCGTCGCCACCGTCCTGGTGGGCCACGTCACCAAGGACGGCTCGGTCGCCGGCCCCCGGGTCCTCGAGCACCTGGTCGACGTGGTGCTGCACTTCGAGGGCGACAAGCACTCGTCGCTGCGCCTGGTCCGCGGCGTCAAGAACCGCTACGGCCCGGCCGACGAGGTCGGGTGCTTCGAGATGCACGAGAGCGGCATCGTCAGCCTCGCCGACCCGTCCGGGCTGTTCCTGACCCGCTACAACGAGCCGGTGCCCGGCACCTGCGTCACGGTGGCGATGGAGGGCCGCCGGGCGATGGTGACCGAGGTGCAGGCCCTGATCGGCGCCCAGGTCCAGGGCTCACCGCGGCGGACGGTCTCGGGCCTCGACAGCGCCCGGCTGGCCATGGTGCTGGCGGTGCTGCAGCGGCGGATGGAAAAGATCAAGCTGCACGACCGTGAGGTCTTCGCGGCCACGGTCGGCGGCATCCGGGTCACCGAGCCGTCGGCCGACCTCGCCATGGCGCTCGCGGTCGCGTCCGGCGCCCTCAACCTGGCGATGGCGCCGCACCTGGTGGCGATCGGCGAGGTCGGGCTGACCGGAGAGGTGCGCCGGGTCGGCGCGGTGGGCCGCCGGCTGGCCGAGGCGGCCCGGCTCGGGTTCCGCTTCGCGCTCGTCCCGCCCGGCTGCGGCCCCGGCGAGGCGGACAGCCCGCCCAAGGGCATGCGCGTCGTCGAGGTGGGCGATCTGCAGTCGGCGGTGCAGTGGGCGGCCCGGGCGTCGGCCGAATGAGCCTCGCCCTACGGTTACATCGAGTGACGGCAGATAACGCTATGGAGCATCGACCGAACCACGACTCGTTGACCTGGATGGCAGTCCGTAGAATGTACAGGTGCCGCTCGACCGCGAGGCCTCATCCAACCGCCATGCCAATGGCGCTGCCGCCGGCATCAACGGTTCGGCAGCCCGTCCGATGACCCCCACGACGCCGGGCCTCACCGGCGGCGGAGTCAGCGGCGACCCGTTGCGCGCCAACCTCGCGCTGATGGCGCCGGGCACCGCGCTGCGCGACGGCCTCGAACGCATCCTCCGCGGCCGCACCGGCGCGCTGATCGTCCTCGGCTACGACGCGGCGGTGGAGACGCTCTGCACCGGCGGCTTCGCGCTCGACGTCGAGTTCTCCGCGACCCGCCTGCGCGAGCTGTGCAAGATGGACGGCGCGGTCGTGCTCTCCAGCGACGGCACCCGCATCGTCCGCGCCGCCGTGCACCTGATGCCCGACCCGGGCATCCACTCCGAGGAGTCGGGCACCCGGCACCGCACGGCCGAGCGCGTCGCCAAGCAGTCCGGCTTCCCGGTGATCTCGGTCAGCCAGTCGATGCACATCATCGGCCTCTACGTGAACGGCCAGCGCCACGTCCTGGACGACTCGGCGGCCATCCTCTCCCGCGCCAACCAGGCCCTGGCCACGCTCGAGCGCTACAAGCTGCGCCTGGACGAGGTCTCGGGCACGCTCTCGGCGCTGGAGATCGAGGACCTGGTCACGGTCCGCGACGCGGTCGCGGTCGTGCAGCGCCTCGAGATGGTGCGCCGGATCGCCGACGAGATCTCCGGCTACGTGGTCGAGCTGGGCACGGACGGCAGGCTGCTCGCCCTGCAGCTCGACGAGCTGATGGCCGGCGTCGACTCCGACCGCACCCTGGTCATCCGCGACTACCTGCCGACCGGCCGCAAGGCCCGCACGCTTGACGAGGCCCTGGTCGAGCTCGACCTGCTGAGCGCCACCGAGATGATCGACCTGGTCGCGGTGGCCAAGGCGATCGGCTACGCGGGCGCCTCCGACGCGCTCGACGCCGCCGTGAGCCCGCGCGGGTTCCGACTGCTGGCCAAGGTGCCCCGGCTCCCGGCCCAGATCGTCGAGCGGCTGGTCGACCACTTCGGCAGCCTGCAGCGCCTGCTCGGCGCGACGGTGGAGGACCTGCAGGCGGTCGAGGGTGTCGGCGACGCCCGGGCGCGCGGCGTCCGGGAGGGCCTCTCCCGCCTCGCCGAGGCCTCGATCCTCGAACGCTACGTCTGAACCGGAAGAACCTCTCCCGCTACGCCTGAATCCGATCGCCCGGTCCCGCGGGCGCGGATGTCCGAAATCCGGTGGTTCGCCCCGTAACGGTGGCGCGCGCCCTTGATGATCTCGATGGCGTACGCCGGCAACGACTAATCCTCGCGACCGCGCCACCGTGGCGCGGTGGCGTGGCAGCGTGGCGGCGTGGGCGGCGCAGCGGCGTGGTGGCGCCGTGGGCGGCGCAGCGGCGTGGTGGCGCAGCGGCGTGGTGGCGGCGTAGGTACGAGGACCTCATGCCGCTGCCCGGAATTGCCGGCGATGGCGGCGCGGGACATTGTGGGCGCGGTTGTTCCACAATGGCCACCCGGCGCCTGACGGCCGTCCGGGAGCGCCTGCTCCGCGGCGCGTCAGGCGGTGACGTCGAGCGCGACCGGGGCGCTGACCTTCGCGCCCAGCCGGCCCCGGACCTCGTACTGACCCGCCGGCGGTGCGGTGCCCGCGGCCAGCCCGGCCGAGCACCTGGTCGCCTGCTTGCCGTTCCAGGTCACGTTGTATTCGCGCTCGCTGCCCGGCGGGAACGGACGCACCTCGGAGCCCTTGACGGTGCTGCAGGTGTCCGACGACCACACCTTCTTCGCACCCTGCTCGATGTACAGCTCCTGCAGGTCGGCGCCGACGTCCCGGGTGCACGTACGGGCCGAGATGTTCTTGATCTTCAGGTGTATCTCCAGCGGCACGCCGCGGCGGACCGCGGTCGCCTCCGGCACGGGAACCACGGCCATCTCCGCGTCCGTGCACGTGCCGCTCGCGGCCGCCACGTTCGTGTCGTCGCCGTCATCCTCGCCCGTGCCCGTGCCGGTGCCGGTTCCGGCCGGCGGAAGGACGCCCGCACCCGACGCGGTCAACTCGCCCGGGTCCGGCAGGGAGGGGTTGCCCGCGCCGGGGCCCGGGTCGGTGAAGGTAGGTTCCTCGTCCGGCGTCGTCGCCGCAGGAACCGGGGCCGGCGCCTTCGATGACGCCGAGCCCGTGCCGCGCCTGTTGGCCTCGTCCCCGCCGGAGCAGGAGACGAACAGCACGATGACACCGAGCAGCAGTGCACCGAGCACTACAGCACGACGCCGCCAGTACACGGCGGCAGGAAGGGGACCAACCGTCGCACGCATGATGGATTGCACCGTACGCCGAGGTGCCCGTCACGGCGCCGCGACGCGCCGGTTTCGCGACACCGACTCGCCTACAGATCGTTAGAGATAGACCTTGCGCTGGTACACGGCGTGCGCGCCGGCGACCCGATCGAGGAAGAGTTTTCCGGCGCAGTGATCGATCTCGTGCTGCAGGGCCCGCGCCTCGAACGCGTCGGTGGTCAGCCGGACCGCTTCGCCCGTACCGGGAAGGACGGCCTCGACCACGACGCGGCCGGCGCGTTTCACGTCGCCGGTCAGGTCCGGCACGGACATGCAGCCCTCCCGGCCCGGTCGCCAGCGGCTCGCCTCCACGACCCGGGCGTTGCACAGCACGAAGGTGCCGTGCGAGGTCGCCGTCTTCGGGTGCTGGGTCACGTCCACGGCGAAGACCTGCACGCCGACGCCGACCTGCGGCGCGGCGAGGCCGACGCAGCCCGGTGAGACCTGCATGGTGGCGACCAGGTCCGCGGCGAGCTGCACGACCGCGGGATCCAGCGGATCGACCTCGGCGCCGGCGCCGCTCAGCACGGCCGCCGGTGCGGTCACCACCGGCAGCACCCTGCCGTCGACACCGAGCAGTTCCGGCTTCCAGTCGGCCAGGACGTCGCTCACAGCAGGTCCGACTCGGCGCGGCGCAGGGTCACCTCGACGCCCAGTTCGTCGGCCGCCCCGGCGAGGCGCGCCGCGAGGTCACCGGCGACCCCCGGCGGCACGTCGACCTCGGCGATCAGCACGTAGAGCGGGCCGGTCAGCCGGGTGGAGAGGTCGGTGATGTTGCCGCCGGCCGCCGCGACGACCCGGGTGACGGCCGCGACGATGCCGAGGCGGTCGGCGCCATGCACGCTGACCAGGTACGGCTCGCCCGCGACCTCCGCGTCCGTCTCCGGCTCGACCACCCGGACGGTGGAGATCAGGTCACCGAGCGGCGCCAGCGCCTTCTCGACGTCGCCTGCGGTCGGGCCGGTGCAGATCAGAGTCATCGCGAAATGACCCCGCAGCCGGGTCATCGTGGAGTCGGACAGGTTCGCCCCGACGCCGGCGAGCGCCCCGGAAACCTCCGCGATGATGCCGGTCCGGTCGGGACCGATGACGGTGATGGCAAGCTCGTTCACCCCGGCATCTTAAGCTGGGCGGGCTATGACGCTCGCCGACTTGGTCATTCAGTGGTACGACAGGAACGCCCGCGACCTGCCCTGGCGGGTCCCCGGCACCAGCGCCTGGGCGGTGCTGGTCAGCGAGGTGATGCTCCAGCAGACGCCGGTCGTGCGGGTGACGCCCGCCTGGCAGGCCTGGATGCTGCGCTGGCCGACGCCGGAGGCGCTGGCCGAGGATCCCCCGTCCGAGGCGATCCGGATGTGGGGACGGCTGGGCTACCCGCGCCGGGCGATGCGCCTGCACGCCTGCGCGGCGGCCATCGTGGAACGGCACGGCGGGCGGGTGCCGGACGACCTCGATCAGCTGCTCGCGCTGCCCGGGGTCGGCACGTACACGGCCCGGGCGGTGGCGACCTTCGCGTACGGGCAGCGTCACCCGGTCGTGGACACCAACGTGCGCCGGGTGGTGTCCCGGGCGGTCGCGGGCGACCCGGACGCGGGACCGGCCACGACGACGGCGGACCTGGCGGCGATGGCCGAGCTGCTGCCGCTCGAGGCGCCGCGGGCGGCCCGGGCGAGCATCGCGTTCATGGAGCTCGGTGCGATCGTCTGCACGGCACGCGCTCCGCGCTGCACGGAATGCCCGTTCGAGGCCGTCTGCGCGTGGCGCCGCAGCGGGGTGCCCGCCCCGGCCGGCCCGACCCGCAAACCGCAGAAGTACGCCGGCACCGACCGTCAGGTCCGGGGCCTGCTGCTGGAGGTGCTGCGGCACGCCACCGGCCCGGTGCCGCGGCAGCGGCTGGACGCGGTCTGGGTGGACGAGGTGCAGCGGGCGCGCGCCCTGGCCGGGCTGGTCTCGGACGGCCTGGTCGAGCCGCTCGACTCGGACGCGGACCGGTTCGTGCTGGCCGGCGACCACCCGCCCCGCTTCCCGCCGCTCACCTGATCGCCGGCCCGGCGGGTACTCCCAGGCGGGAAGGATCGGGTGGGCCGGCGTACCGGGGCGAGCCGTTCATGCGCGAAACGGCCCGGCGCCGAAGCGCCGGGCCGCCCCTCAGTCGGTGCTGTCTACTCCTCCGCGGAGGCCGCGCCGAGGTCGGCGGGCACCGCGTCGGGGACCACGGCGCCACGGTCGGCTCCGGTGAAGGTCAGCTTGGACTGCTCGATGTTCTGCGGGTCGCCCTCGCAGTCCACCACCACGATCTGGCCGGGGCGCAGCTCGTTGAAGAGGATCTGCTCGGAGAGGGTGTCCTCCAGGTCGCGCTGGATCGTCCGGCGCAGCGGCCGGGCGCCGAGGACCGGGTCGAAGCCCTTCTTCGCCAGGTACTTCTTGGCGTTGTCGGTCAGCTCGAGGCCCATGTCCTTGTTCTTGAGCTGGGTCTCGATCCGGGCGGTGAAGATGTCCACGATGTGCAGGATCTCGTCCTGGCGCAGCTGGTGGAAGACGATCGTGTCGTCGATGCGGTTGAGGAACTCCGGGCGGAAGTGCTGCTTCAGCTCGTCGTTGACCTTGACCTTCATCCGGTCGTAGTTGCTCTCCACGTCCTCGGACGCCTGGAAGCCCAGCGACACCGCCTTGGCCACGTCGCGCGTGCCGAGGTTGGTGGTCAGGATGATCACCGTGTTCTTGAAGTCCACGATGCGGCCCTGACCGTCGGTGAGGCGGCCGTCCTCCAGGATCTGCAGGAGCGTGTTGAACACGTCCGGGTGTGCCTTTTCGATCTCGTCGAAGAGGACCACGGAGAACGGCTTGCGGCGGACCTTCTCGGTCAGCTGGCCGCCCTCGTCGTAACCCACGTAGCCGGGAGGGGCACCGACGAGCCGGGACACCGTGTAGCGGTCGTGGAACTCGGACATGTCGAGCTGGATCAGCGCGTCCTCGGAGCCGAAGAGGAACTCCGCGAGGGCCTTGGAGAGCTCGGTCTTACCGACGCCGGACGGGCCGGCGAAGATGAACGAGCCCGAGGGCCGCTTCGGGTCCTTCAGGCCGGCCCGGGTGCGCCGGATCGCCTTCGAGACCGCCTTGACCGCGTCCTCCTGGCCGATGACCCGCTTGTGGAGCTCGTCCTCCATGCGGAGCAGCCGGGAGGTCTCCTCCTCGGTCAGCTTGTAGACCGGGATGCCGGTCCAGTTGCCCAGGACCTCGGCGATCTGCTCGTCGTCGACCTCGGACACCACGTCCAGGTCGCCGGCCTTCCACTCCTTCTCCCGCTGGGCCTTCTGCCCGAGGAGCTGCTTCTCCTTGTCGCGCAGCTGCGCGGCCCGCTCGAAGTCCTGCGCGTCGATCGCGGACTCCTTGTCGCGGCGGACCTGGGCGATGCGCTCGTCGAAGTCGCGGAGGTCCGGCGGTGCGGTCATCCGGCGGATGCGCATCCGGGCGCCGGCCTCGTCGATCAGGTCGATCGCCTTGTCCGGCAGGAAGCGGTCCGAGATGTAGCGGTCGGCCAGGGTCGCCGCGGCCACCAGGGCGGCGTCGGTGATGCTGATCCGGTGGTGCGCCTCGTAGCGATCGCGCAGGCCCTTGAGGATCTCGATGGTGTGCGCCAGCGACGGCTCACCCACCTGGATCGGCTGGAAGCGGCGCTCGAGCGCGGCGTCCTTCTCGAGGTGCTTGCGGTACTCGTCCAGGGTGGTCGCACCGATGGTCTGCAGCTCGCCACGCGCGAGCATGGGCTTGAGGATCGAGGCGGCGTCGATGGCGCCCTCGGCCGCACCCGCACCGACCAGGGTGTGGATCTCGTCGATGAACAGGATGATGTCGCCGCGCGTGCGGATCTCCTTGAGCACCTTCTTGAGGCGCTCCTCGAAGTCACCGCGGTAGCGCGAGCCGGCCACCAGCGCGCCGAGGTCGAGCGTGTAGAGCTGCTTGTCCTTGAGCGTCTCGGGCACCTCACCCTTGACGATGGACTGCGACAGCCCCTCGACGACGGCGGTCTTGCCGACGCCGGGCTCGCCGATCAGCACCGGGTTGTTCTTGGTGCGGCGGGAGAGCACCTGCATGACCCGCTCGATTTCCTTCTCCCGGCCGATGACCGGGTCGAGCTTGCCCTCGCGGGCGGCCTGGGTCAGGTTGCGTCCGAACTGGTCGAGCACCAGGCTGGTCGACGGGGCGGCCTCGCCCGCGGCGGCGCCGGCGGCGGCCGGCTCCTTGCCCTGGTAGCCCGAGAGCAGCTGGATGACCTGCTGGCGGACCCGGTTGAGGTCGGCGCCGAGCTTGACCAGCACCTGGGCGGCGACGCCCTCGCCCTCACGGATCAGCCCGAGCAGGATGTGCTCCGTGCCGATGTAGTTGTGGCCGAGCTGCAGTGCCTCGCGAAGCGAGAGCTCCAGCACCTTCTTGGCCCGGGGCGTGAACGGAATGTGCCCGCTCGGCGCCTGCTGGCCCTGGCCGATGATCTCTTCGACCTGCTGCCGGACCCCCTCGAGAGAGATGCCGAGGCTCTCCAGAGCCTTCGCGGCAACACCTTCGCCCTCGTGGATCAGGCCGAGCAGGATGTGCTCTGTCCCGATGTAGTTGTGGTTGAGCATCCGGGCCTCTTCTTGGGCCAGGACGACAACCCGTCGCGCTCGGTCGGTGAACCGCTCGAACATGCCCTCGTGCTCCTCACGTGCCGTGCGCCAATGAACTGGCGGGGCCAGCGCACGGGTATCGGTGATGCCCGTGCTCTCCTACTCTATCGCCGTCGGGAGACTCTGCTGGGCCCTCGAGCCCTCTCGGGACGTCCTGCGCCGATGTTCTCCCCAACTTCGCACGCTCAACGGGTGTTCCCCACCCTTGGGGAGTACGCGCACAGCGAAATCCACGCTCCGGCCAGCTCCGTCCACAGCCTGTGGATAACGCCCTCAACCCTGTGGATAACCTACGCCGGGCCGGCCCGGAACGAGTGCGAAAACAGCAGGGTCCGCGGCGCTTGACGCGCCGCGGAC
>NZ_JBEZXZ010000205.1:0-16152 GCF_040638275.1 Actinoplanes sp. NPDC026623
CGGCGCGGGCATGTCGTCGTCGGCGTAGCCGCGCGGCCCGTCCTCGATGGCGCGGCGCGAGATCGGCCGGGTGGGCTCGTCGAAGCGCTCGGCCTCGGCCGCCCGCCGTTGGCGCGGCGCCGGGGGCTCGTCGTCGGCGTAGCGGCGCGAGCGCGACGCCGGCATGTCGTCTTCCTCGAACTCCCACCGCTGGGTGGGCGCGTCGACGTAGTCGCGGCGGCGGCGATCCCGCTCGTCGTCGTCGACGCCGCGGCGCGGACGGCGCTCGACCGGCGGCTCCGGGTCGGCGAGAACGGGAATGACCGGCTTCGCGATCGGCTCGCTGAGCGCCGGGGCGCCCGTGGCGCGGGCGCCGACGGCCGGGGTCCAGGCCTCGATCGATCCGGTGGAGGCGAGCGCCTCGTCGCGGCGGCCCTTGCCCCGGACCTTGGCGCTCGGCGCGGTGGTCGGCACGAGCTTCCCGACCGGCTGGATCTTGCCGGTGCCGGTGCCCGCCTGGGACGCGAAGTCCTTGCGGCGGTTGAGGCTGACCGACAGCCGCACGGCGAGGCCGACGAGCACGCCCAGCACACAGACGACATAGCTGACCGTGACCCAGGTGGCGGCGGCGCGGCCCGCGCCGAGGCCGTGGACCAGGGCGATCGGCCACATGAGGTAGGAGATGGCGTGGATGCCGCGCCACATCCACGGCTTGCCCTTGCCGATGAACCGCGAACGGGCCAGGCCGGTCCACATGACCAGCACCATCACGTACGCGGAGAGGGTGCCGAAACCGATGAAGAGCGTGTTGTACGGCGCCAGGAACGGAACGAAGATGTCCATCACGCCGATGCCGATCTTCGGGTCGGAGACCTTGGTCCAGACGTGCACGAAGAGCGAGACGACCGCGATGATGCCCGTGGTGCGGTGCGCGGACTGCAGCAGCACCCGCTGGCGGATCGACAGGACCAGGCGGTCGGTGGCGACCAGCCCCAGCATGATCGTGATCGAGAGCGCCACGAGGCTGACGACACCCATGTAGTACTGGCAGTACAGGAAGAAGTAGACGTAACCCGTCTTGCCCGCGGGGGTCAGCATCGCAGCGGCCCAGATCGCCGAGATGATCGAGACGCCGAGTACGGCGTAGGTGGTCAGCGGCGGCGGTGTTCGGCCGCCGGTGGCGCTCATGGGGACATCCACACGACTGTTCGTCTTCGTCCGGGCCATAACTCCTCGTTCTCCGCAGCGGCGTGGCGTCCGTCCTGGGCAGTCGGGACACCGGTATCCGTGGGGGATACCCCGCGCTCGTTACTGTCGGGCTGATCTACCGACCATCTACCTTTCCTCACGGTGAGTTGCCGCCGGTCTCCTGCCCTCCCCATCTACGTGCGTGGCCCGGGTTCGGATGAACATTCGGGAAGAACTTTCCGGCGGATCTTGGGTGGCCGCCCGGCGGCTCCCGTTGATAAAGGCGCTGACCTGCGGAGATGCCTGTCGGTAACCGGTTGATTAGATAAAAATTTGTGTTACCCCGGGTGATCCCTCAAGCTCGGCTGAACCTTTTACGCGACCGCACCGAACTACCTTACGTGCGTGCGTTTTTGACGCCTCTGTGTAAGGAGATGATTGCTGTGCGGCATCGCACTGCTCTGCTGTCCACCGTTCTGGCCGTGGTCGCCACGACCCTGGCCCTGCCGGGCCCGGCCTCCGCGGTCGAGCCCGGATTCGCGGTGGCCATCACCGAGGTGCCGGCCGCCTTCACCGCTGGCAAGAAGGCACGCACCGTGACCGTGGTCGCCTCGTCCGAGCAGCGCCGCTGCCAGAAGGTCCGCTGGTCGCTGATCCTCCAGGTCGACGGCCCGGAACTGGACGAGATCGAGGTCGCGCGGGTCGAGGACGGCCGCGACTTCCCGGTGCAGGTGCAGAACGGCGGCGCCGACACCACCCGGATCACCGACGTGCGGCTCGACCCGGGCCAGCTCTGCCGCGGCCGCACCGTGACGGCGCGTTACCAGATCGCGTTCGACGAGGACGCCGCCGCGGGTGAGGTGATCTTCCAGGCGCAGGCCTTCAACGCCCGGCAGACGCTGCTGCAGGAGTCGACGGCCCGGAGCCGGATCGACGGCCGGGACGGCGCCGCGAAGCCGACCGAATCCCCGTCGCCGAAGCCCTCGCCGAGCGAGTCCGCCACGGAGCCCGAGCAGGAGCCGGACGACCAGGCGGCGGCGCCGGAGCCCACCGAGTCCGAGGACGATCTGGCCGCCGTGGCGGCCTCCGGCAGCGGCAGCACGCCGAGCCTGCTCGGGCCGGGCCTGATCGTGGGCGGGGTCCTCGTCTTCCTCGGCGTCGGCCTGCTGCTGCGCCTGCGGATGCGCGGCCGCGACACCAAGCACGCACAGCCGCCGACCGGCTTCTATCCGGCCCGGTGACCCCGGGAGTCGCCGGGCCCGGCGACTCCCGGTCGATCTTCCTCCACAAATTCCTGGGACAAAGCTGCGGAAGACTTAGGACGCAGTTAAGGAACCGTCGCGCACGGTAGCCCTAGGGTGAGTCGGGCGTAACGCCCTACTGTGGAGGACCCTAGGTGACCAGGACAGTCCGAATCTCGGCCGGGGTCGGCGCAGCCGCGCTGGCACTCGTCGGCATCTCTTCCGGCATCTCATTCGCGGACGACAAGCCCGCACCCGCCCCGGCGGGCGCGGCGGACCGTTTCCTCGGCGGCCCCAGCACCGTGCCGCCCGAGCTCGTACCGCCCCCCGGCAACACGCTGACCTCGGTCTTCAAGGCGAGGGGCGTCCAGGTCTACGGATGCACGGACGCCAAGTGGACCCTGATCGAACCCGCCGCCTCGCTGGCCGGCATCACGCTGAACCCGGTGCGGCCGGTCACGGCCCTGCACTTCCGCGGCCCGACCTGGGAGTCCGACGAGGACGGCTCGCTGGTCGAGGGCACCGCGCCGAAGGCGGTACCCTCCGAAACCCCGAACAGCATCCCGCAACTGCTGATCACGGCGGCCAGGACGCGGGGTCCCGGCGTCTTCGGCGACGTCACCTACGTGCAGCGGCTGTCGACGGTCGGCGGCCTCGCCCCGGCGACGGCCTGCACCGCGGGCGCGACGACGTCGGTGCCCTACCGGGCCGTGTACCGCTTCTTCAAGAAGGGCTGATCCCGCCCGGCACGGACCTTGTTGAGGGGCCGGGTGCCGGTGACCCGCCGATGCGGCGGGCCACCGGCACCTCCCGGTCACCCGCCCGTGGTCACCGCCCCTCGAGGCGCAGCACCGTCTCCTCGATCTCCTTGCCGCGGGCCGTCGAGTAGGCGACCTCGATGCCCACCGGGCGGAAGCCGGTCTTGCGCAGCACCGCGAGGGAGCCGGCGTTGTCGCTGGCCGCGCGCGCGATGATCGGCCGCACCGGCACGATGTCGAGCAGCAGCTCGACGGCGCGGGTGGCGACGCCGCGGCCCCACCAGGACCGGTCCAGCCAGTACGTGATCTCGGTGTCGCCGTCGACGACGAAGCTCGCGATGGTCCCGACGAGATCCGCGTCGACGGTGATCGCCCGCAGCAGGATGTCCGGCGAGGTGCGCAGCCGCACGAAGTGGGCGTCGAACGCCACCCGGTCGTCCGGATCCTCGGCGGTGAAGGCGGCCATCATGACCGCCTCGGGGTCGCGCATCTGGTCGTAGAGCGCGGGAAGATCGTCGTCGCGTACCGGCCGCAGGCTGATCTCACCCATAGGTCACTCCCGTCCGACCCGGATAACCGCGGCCGTCGCGTTGTCGTCGCCGCCGGCCCGCAGGGACTCCTCGAGCAGCATCGTCGCCGCCCGGCCCGGATCGGGCGTGCCCTGCAGCACCTCGGCGAGCCGTTCATAGCTGACCTGCTCGGCGAGGCCGTCGGTGCAGAGCAGGAACACGTCGCCGTCGCGCAGCGCCACGCTGAGCACGTCCGGCTCGGGCGAGTCCGGATGCCCGGCGTAGCGGGTCAGCCGGTATCGCGCGGCGTGCGCCTCGGGCGAGTCCGCCGGCCACCAGCCGTTGACGGCGCCGAGCCAGGCGATCGTGTGGTCGGTGGTGAGCAGCTCGAGCAGGCCGCCCCGCAGCCGGTAGGCGCGCGAGTCGCCGAGCTGCACGATCCAGGCGTCCGGCTCGTCGGCGGCACCCACGAAGGCGGTCAGCGTGCAGCCGGTGAGCTCGCCCAGCCCGGCGCCGGCCGCGCGGACCCGCAGCTGCACGTCGGCCACGGCGGCCCGCAGCGCCTGCGGCGTGGGGCCGGCCGCGGCCACGAAGACCTCGACCGCCGTACGCCCGGCGATCGCGCTGCCCTCGCCGTCGCCCATCCCGTCCGCCACGACCACCAGGGGCCGGGCCGGATCGAGGTGCAGCACGTCGTAGTTGGCCCGGTAGCGGTTGCCGACCACGCTGCCCGCGGCCACGCTGAGCCGCCGGCCCGCGACGGCCGGCTCGGCCCGCCGGACCTCGACCTGCTCGATGGCCACACCCCCGATACTCAGTGGCGGCAGCCTACCGAACCGGACGACCCGGGCCGCGACCAGCCGCGTTGAGCCGCACCCCACCCGAACGCCGGGGCCGGGTCACCCGGGCGCCAAGCATCGACTATTGTAGATGCCGACCGCTGCCCGTTCCCCCGTGCGGGCAGCGGCTCACCCCTCCCCCGGCCCGGTCAGCGCGGGAGCAGTCGCTGCCCGGCCGCGGCGAGAACCTGATCTGCGTCACTGGCCCGCAGGCATGCGCGGGCGCCGGGCGGGACGGGTGCGCTTCAGCAGCGGAACGCGGTGAGGTACGCCGTCGCCATCGTGTGCCGGGTCGGCGTGCCGGCCAGATCCCGCACGTGTGAGTCCAGGCGCTCGCGCTCCGCGGGGGTCAGCGCCGCCTCGATCGCCTCGGCGTACGTCGGCACGAGCGGGTTCGGGGCGGTCCGCTTCAGCGCCGCCCAGTCCGTGACGGGCGGCGCCGGCACGTCGATCTCCGCGCGGTAGTCGAGCGACAGCCCGGTGAAGCCCGCCTCCCCGGCCCACCGGAGCAGGTCACGTTCGTCGAAGTCGAGCATCGGGTCGGCCGCGGGCGCGTTCGCCGCGTAATGCGCGCGCACCTTGGCGACCAGGTCGGCCACCGCGGTGAAGTCCAGCCCCAGGCCGAACGGGTCGGCGGCTCCCGCCCGTACGGAAAAGGTGTTGATCGGTTCGAAGATCGACAACCGGCCGCCGGGGCGGAGCACCCGGAACAGCTCGGCGAAGGCCTCGCGCTTGCGGGCCACGTAGATCAGCACCGACCGGGTCGTCACGACGTCGACCGAAGCGTCCGCGATCGGGCTCAGGTCGTCCGCCGCCGCCTCGACGAAGCTGCTGCGCTCCGGGTCGGCGAGCCGCCGGCACTCCTCGAGCAGCGCGGCCGAGACGTCGCTGAACACCACCCGCCCGGACGGGCCGACGCGGTGCAGGGCGCCGAGGCCGACCAGCCCCGTGCCCGTGCCGACGTCGAGGACCACGTCGCCCTCGGCGATCGCGGCCCGGTCGAGCACGCCGTCTCGGTAGCCGGTCAGCGTCGCGGCGAACCGCTCGCGCAGCTCCGCCGAACCGCCGTCGCGGCGGTGTAGCAGCCAGCTCGCCCACCTGTCTGTCGTCATCACAGACACCGTAGCCGGAAAAGGGCGAGCGGCCCGGTCGTGGGAGAACCGGGCCGCTCGCGTCGGGAGTGGATCAGGAAAGGGGCGGGTACGCGTTCGCCATCAGCTGACGGAACTGCGCCGAGAACCAGGCTCCCGAGATCGGTGCGCCGGAGAGGGCGCCGGTCATGCTGTTGCCGTTGCGCTCGTTGCCGGTGTAGGTCGGGTCGCACATCCGGTCGAAGCCCTTGCCCTCGTTGTTCGGGATGAGGGTGCTGGAGCCGTCCGACTCACCCGGGGGCTTGACCCAGACGTAGGCGTCGATGCCCGCCGCCGGTGCCGACCGGGGACGCTCGCCGAGGCCGGCGCCGTCCTGGTTGCACCAGTTGCCGGCGTGGATCCGGCGGTCGATGCGCGACTGGTTTACGAAGGTGTCGACGGCGGTCGACGTGCTCGCCGCGGTGGGCCGGCCGGAGCCGCCCCAGCCGTTGCGCGAGGTGTCGATCAGCATGCCGATGCCGGAGTCGAAGCCGACCGAGACGAGCTTGGAACGGAACCCCTGCGCGAACGAGAGCTCGTCGACGTACTGGTTCCAGTCGACCCACTTGGACTGCCGCACCGAGGTGCCGTTCACCGAGGAGTTGATGGTGAAGTACGGCTCGGTCAGCGCCGAGTAGTTCGCCGTGTTGGTGATGAAGCCGTGCACGTTCTTCACGTTGCCGGACGCCTGGGCGGCCTGCAGCATGATGTCCGCGGTCGGGCCGAAGTTGGTGTCCCAGCCGATCCAGCCGTGGTGCGCGGCGTCGATGTAGTTGTAGACGTTGCCGATCGCGCCGAGCTTGTTCAGCGCGTAGCCGACACCCTGCACGTAGCCGCCGTTGGACTTCATCGTGGCGCAGGTCGCGACGTTGGTGTTGGTGATCAGGTTCGGCAGCGAGTCGATCTCGATGATGTTGATGATGCGCAGGCCCGCGTACTTGGCCCGGGACTGGATGGCCGCGATCGGGTCGATGTATTCGCTCTTGTAGCGGGGCAGGTCGTTGACGCCCAGCTCACCGTTGGAGGCCAGCGCCGAGCAGTCGCGGCCGGGCAGGTTGTAGATGACGAACTGGATGTAGCCGGCGCCCTGCGCGAGCGCGGCGTCCAGGTGGTCCTCCACGCCCATGCTGCCGTTGGAGCTGCTGCCCGTCGTGCCCTCGATGGCCGCGATCCGGTCGATCCAGACGGCCGTGGGGTTGCTGGAGACGCGGCTGCCGCCGGG
The DNA here is from genome assembly GCF_040638275.1 of Actinoplanes sp. NPDC026623. Classification (NCBI taxonomy): domain Bacteria; kingdom Bacillati; phylum Actinomycetota; class Actinomycetes; order Micromonosporales; family Micromonosporaceae; genus Actinoplanes; species Actinoplanes sp. NPDC026623. Next base: position 6,867 of record NZ_JBEZXZ010000205.1, read on the forward strand.
CTCGGCGTCGGCCTTCGCCTTCCACTCCGGGTTGACGTAGCCCTTGGCACCCGCGTACGGGTTGTCGGCCTTGCTGCCGGGCGGCTGCGAGGTCGGTGGCGACGTGGGCGGGGTGGTGGGTGGCGTCGTGGGCGACGTCGGCGGGGTGGTGGGCGGCGTCGTCGTGGGCGTCCCGGTGCAGGCCACGCCGTTGAGCGAGAACGAGGTCGGTGACGCGTTCGTGCCGGAGTAGTCGGCGTTGAAGCCGAAGGTGGCCGACGCGTTGGAGGCCAGGCCGGGCGCCCAGGACGGGTTCGCCGCTGTCACGTGCTGGCCGGACTGGGTGATGGTGGCACTCCAGCCCTGGGTGATGCGCTGGTTGCCGGCGAAGTCCCAGGCCAGGTTCCAGCCGCCGGTGATCGGGTCGCCGAGATTGGTCACGGAGACGTTGCCGGTGAACCCGGTGCTCCACGAATTGGCCGAATAGGTGACGCGACAACCCGCCGCGGCGCTGGCCTGCTGCGCCGCGACGGCGATGCCGGCGCCGGTGAGGAGGGTGATCGCGGCGGCGGCCGTCAGGCCGCGCGTCACGGTGTGGGGACGTGGACTCATGCGCAAGCGCTCCTGGAAGACATGGCAACACCCGGGGAAGGCGCGGCCGAGGGGAACGAACTTCCGGGCGGGGAATCGATCGGTATCGCTGATCTCCCGCGTCAGGTCAGACTATGGGAGCGCTCCCATGACATCAATACGTAACGGCTTCGAAACTTTTCGGCTCCTGCTTCTGGCACGCGGCCACATCGACCGCCGCGGCGGCCCGGCTACTGGAACAGCTTCGCCGCGGTGATGACGGTCTCGATCACGCCATAGCCGAGCAGGACCCCGACCAGGGCCCACGACAGCACCAGCCGCACCGGCGACGTCTTCATGCCACGGCCTCCTTCCTCTCCTCGGCCGGCGTCTCGTGGAAGCGCTCCGGCACCGGTCGCACCAGCAGATTCGCGACGAAACCGATCGCCAGCACCCCGACCATCGTGAACAACGCCGGCCGGTACGCGGACGCCGTCAGCGTCCCCGGCTTGCCCTGCGCGTCCAGGAAACCGTTGATGATCAAGGGGCCGGCCACGCCCGCGGCCGACCAGGCGGTCAGCAGCCGGCCGTGGATCGCACCGACCTGGAACGTGCCGAACAGGTCCCGCAGGTACGCCGGCACCGTCGCGAACCCGCCACCGTAGAACGACAGGATCAGGCCGGCGAGGATCACGAACAGGCCGACGGCGAGGTGCCCGAGCGACGCCAGCAGCGCGTACAGGATCATGCCGCCGCCGAGATAGATCAGGTAGATGCGCTTGCGCCCGATGACGTCGGACGCCGACGACCAGGCGAACCGGCCCGCCATGTTGAACAGCGACAGCACGCCGACGAAGCCGGCCGCCGCGGACACCGCGACGCTGGACACCCCGCTGTCGTCCCGGAAGAAGTCCTGGATCATCGGGCTGGCCTGCTCGAGAATGCCGATGCCGGCGGTCACGTTGCAGAAGAGCACGATCCAGAGCAGCCAGAACGACCGGGTCCTGATCGCGCCGGCCGCCGAGACGCTGGCCGTGGTGACCAGGGGCTTGGCGGCGACGGACGCCGGGTCGAAGCCCTCGGGCGCCCAGCCCTCGGGTGGCACCCGCACGGTGAAGACGCCGAACATCATGATGACGAAGTAGCCGGCGCCGAGGGTCAGGAAGAGCGCCACCAGGGCGCTGCCCGAGGCCACCGACGTGGACACGTTCGGGTCGTAGCCCGGGTCGTAATAGGACAGCAGTTGCCGCGACAGCGGGCTGGCGATCAGCGCGCCCCCGCCGAAGCCCATGATGGCCAGGCCGGTCGCGAGGCCGGGCCGGTCCGGGAACCATTTGATCAGCGTGGAGACCGGCGAGATGTAGCCGATGCCCAGGCCGATGCCGCCGATGAAGCCGTAGCCGACGTAGACCAGCCACAACTGCTCGGTGGCGATGCCCAGGGCGCTGACCCCGAAGCCCGCGGCCCAGAAGCACGCGGAGACGAACATGGCCCGGCGCGGGCCGTTCGCCTCCACCCAGGTGCCGCCGACCGCCGCCGACAAGCCGAGCATGACGATCGCGATGCTGAAGATGATGCCGATCGCGGTCTGGCTGACGCCGAAGTGCGCGATGAGCGAATTCTTGTAAACGCTCGTGGCGTAGACCTGGCCGATGCAGAGATGCACGGAGAGCGCGGCCGTGGGGATCAGCCAGCGACTGAACCCGGGCGGCGCAACGGAGTGCTTACGGTCGAGTGCGGACAGCATTGCGGCGCCTCCCTGACCTCAGCCGATCTATATCGATGCCCATCATCATCGACCCGCAGGAAAGTTGCCGCAACAATTAACCGCGCGCGGCGGACCCCGGAAACCCGGGGCCCGCCGCGATCCTCAGGGGGTTACCTGCCCGAGTCGTAGAGTTCCTTGATCTCCGTTGCGGACAGCGCCCGGTCGTAGAGGTGCACCTGGTCGACCGTGCCGTCCAGGTAGTCGACCGGGTTGCCGCCGTACCTGCCGCGGCCGATCACCGTGTTGCCGGTCGGCGCCGCCTGCGGGAGGCAGGCGCCGGTCCGCCCGGCGAGCTCGCCGTCCACGTACAGCCGCAGTTCGCCCTGGACGCTGTCGCGCACCCCGGTCAGGTGGTACCAGTGGCCGGTCTCCGGCTTGTCCGGCGCCAGGGCCCGGACGCCGGCGAAGCTCATCGCGAAGCGCTGGTCGGCGCCCGAGTACTGCAGGAAGAAGTCGCTGTTGGCCGGCCCGTCCTGGCTCACGATGGTCTGGAACGCGCCGTCGGCCTTGTCGAGCTTCACCCACGCGGAGGCGGTGTAGTCCGACGCCGTGTTCAGCACCGACGCGCCGGCGTCGATGAACTGGCTGGAGCCGTTGAGGTCGACGCCCTGCCCGGCCCTGCCGTCCACGTATGCCGGGCCGCCGACCAGGCTGGCGTCGTGGTCGCCGGCGGCGTCCTCGGCGGTGCCGTCCAGCGGGTAGAACGCGATGCCGGTGAGCCCCGGCGTGCCCGGCGGCGGCTGCGGCAGGTTGCCCGCGGTGCCGTCGGCCTTCGCGATGATCTCCCGGTTGACCGCCCGGACCTGCTTCAGGTCCATCTTGGCCGCCTGCCGGTCATAGGTCCAGAAGCCGTTGAGCTCGCCCTCGACGTCGGTGATCTGGGTGTAGATCGCCGCGCTGATGCCGCAGGACCGCGCCGAGGTGATGACGGCGCGCTGGTTCTCCACGTACTTGCGGGTCAGCGTCGCCGAGTCCGGCTCCATCTCGTACGCCTGCCCGTCGCCGAACCACATGTGGTTGGAGGTCTTCAGGCCGAAGCCGCCGTGCTCGCCGTCGATCGACACCCGGTTCGCGTCCGGCGCCGGCGAGGCCGGGCCGAGGTACTGGTGGAAGTCGATGACGTCGCCCCGGCCGGAGTCGCCGTGCGAGTTGCAGCAGTTCACGCCGCTGTGCGCGTTGACGAGCCGGCTCGGGTCCTGCGCCTTGACCTCGTCGGCGATGCGGCCGGTGTCGGCGCGGTCCCACTCGCCCCAGCCCTCGTTGAAGGGCACCCAGGCGACGATCGAGGTCCAGCTCTGGTGCTCGCGGACCATCTCGTGCAGCTCGGACTCGAACTGCGCGCGCCACGCCTGCGGGATCGGCCCGGTGTTCGCGGCCGGCATGTCCTGCCAGACCAGCAGGCCCAGCTTGTCGGCCCAGTAGTACCAGCGGTCCGGCTCGACCTTGATGTGCTTGCGCACCGCGTTGAAGCCCATGTCCTTGTGCTGCTTCAGGTCGAACCTGAGGCCCGCGTCGGTGGGAGCGGTGTTCAGGCCGTCGGGCCAGAATCCCTGGTCGAGGGTGGCCATGTTGAACAGGATCTTGCCGTTGAGCGCGATGCGCAGCTTGCCGTCGGCGCCCTTCTTGGTGCCGACCTCCCGCATGCCGAAGTACGACTCGACGTTGTCGACGGTCTTTCCGCCGCTGAGCAGCGTGACCTCGAGGTCGTACAGGAAAGGCGAGTCCGGCGACCAGAGCCTGGCGCCGGGCACCGGGAGCCTGAGCTCCGCGCCCGCGGCACCGGTGACCTTGCCGGCCACCTTGCCGCCGGCGCGGGCGACGGCCTTGACCGTCAGGCCCTCGGCGCCGGCGGTGTTCACCTTGATCTTGAGTTCGGAGGCGGCCAGGTCCGGGGTGGTGACGAGCGACGAGACGCTGGAGGCCGCGACCGGCTCCATCCAGACCGTGCGCCAGATGCCGGAGCTGCCCTGATAGAAGATGCCGTGGTCGGAGTTGCGGCGCTGCTTGCCGATGGGCTGGCCGGTGGCGTCGGTGAGGTCCTCGGCCCAGACGATCAGCTCCTGCGGCCCGGTGCCGGCGAGCGCGTCGGTGACGTCGACGTCGAAGCCGTCGTAGCCGCCCCGGTGCGTCGCGACCTGGGTGCCGTTGACCCACACCTTCGCGTCGTAGTCGACCGCCCCGAAGTGCAGCGTCAGCCGCTGACCCCGGCCGACCTTCCAGCCGGCGGGCACGGTGAAGGCGCGCCGGTAGAACATCCGGTCCTCGTGGCGCTGGATCCCGGAGAGCGCGGACTCGATCGGGTACGGCACCAGCACCCGCTCGCCGAGTTCCCGGCCGACGGGCGGCGCCTCGCCGACCGCGGCCTTGGCGAACTCCCAGACGCCGTTGAGGTTCTGCCAGCGGCTGCGTACCAGCTGGGGCCGGGGATATTCGGGCAGCGCGTTGCCCGGGCCGACCTGGGCGGTCCACGGCGTCGCGAGGGGCGCGATGCCCTTGTGCCAGGCGGGCGCGGCGGCGGGAGCCACCGCGGAGACGAGGGCGGGCGCGGCGGCGGGGACCGGGGCGGGCGCGGGTCCGGGCGCGGCGCCGGCGGCGCCGGCACCGCCGACCACGAAGAGAGTGACGGCGGCCACCGTGATGGCCCGCCGCCGGTATGTCCAGGAGGCGATCATGCGCGAAGTCCTCTCGGTGGGAAAGAACACGGGCAGCACCGATCGACGCTCCACGTTGGATGAAAATCACCTGAAGCGCCTGCCGAGACTGCCCAGGAGCAAACACAGTTCAACAAGATTGCTCAGATGACGTCAAGGTTTCGAGCGAAGAACCTCGATGCTCCGACACTTTCCACCATGGACGCGCACCCGAAGGGGCAGCGCCCACAGCCGGATGTGCGACGATGCCGCGGTGCCACAATCGATCTTGGAAGTCATCGCGTTGAACGCGATCGATGCCCGCGCCGCACAGGAAGGCGGCGCCGACCGGGTCGAACTCGTCGCCGACATGGGCCGGCAGGGCCTGACCCCGAGCCTCGCGACCTTCGTCTCGGTCCGGGAGGCGGTCGACATCCCGGTCCGCGTCATGCTGCGCGCCGAGGACGGGTACGCGCTGAGCCACCCGGACGCGCTGGTCGACGCCGCGGCCGAACTGCGCGCCGCCGGGGCCGACGAGTTCGTGCTGGGGTTCCTCGACGCGCGGGCCGCCGTCGACCTGGTCGCGGTCAAGGCCGTGCTGGGCGCGATCGAGGGCTGCCGGTGGACCTTCCACCGGGCCCTGGACCACGCCGCGGACCGCGCGGGCGCCCGGCTGGCCCTGCTGGGGCTGCCCGGCCTGGACTTCGTGCTCACCGCGGGCGGCCCCGCGACCGTCGCCGAGGGCATGCCGGCGCTGGTGGCGGAGGCGGCACACCGGCCGCGGATCCTGGCCGGCGGCGGGCTGCGCCGGCACCACCTCGGCCCGCTGCTGGCGGCCGGGGTGGACGCGTTCCACACCGGCAGCGCGGTGCGCCCGCGAGGCCGCTGGGACGCCGGCGTGGACCCGGACCTGGTCCGCTCCTGGCGCGCCGACCTGCCCTGACCGGCCGCCGGGTCAGCGGCCGGTGACCGTCAGGTACCGGTAGCCGAGCTTGGCGAGGCGCCCGGGGTCGAGGCAGTGCCGGCCGTCCAGGATCACCGGCGTGCGCATCAGCGGCGCCAGCTTCGCCCAGTCCAGGTCCAGGTACTGCGCCCACTCGGTGACCAGCACCACCGCGTCGCTGTCGTCGAACACGTCCTCGACCTCGCCGGTCAGGTACTCAGTCAGGTCCGGCTGCTCGCGGCGCAGGCGCTCGGCGGCGACCGGGTCGTGCAGGCGCACCCGGGCGCCGCGGTCGATCAGCATGCGGGCGATGTCCAGCGCCGGCGCGTCGCGCAGGTCGTCGGTCTCGGGCTTGAACGCGAGCCCGAGCAGGCCGATCCGGCGCCCCTTGAGGATGCGCAACTCGTCCAGCAGCCGGTCGACCACCAGCCGGCGCTGCAGCTTGTTGACCTCGCGGGCGGCGGAGACGATCGGCATGGCGTGGTGATACTCGGCGCTGGTGGCGATCAGGGCCGCCGTGTCCTTGCCGAAGCAGGAGCCGCCCCAGCCGATGCCGGGCTGCAGGAAGCGCGGCCCGATCCGGGTGTCCAGGCCGATGCCGCGGGTGACCTGGGAGATGTCCGCGCCGACCCGGCCCGCCAGCTGGCCGATCTCGTTCGCGAAGCTGATCTTCAGGGCCAGGAACGCGTTGGCGGCATACTTGATCAGTTCGGCCGAGGCGAGATCGGTGGAGACCATCGGCACCGCGCCGAGCTCGGCGGGCCGGGGCAGGTAGGTCGGCGGCGTGAACGTCTGGTTGAGGATCGTCCGGTAGAGGCGGTTGAGCACGTCGAGGCTGCGCGGGTTGTCCGAGCCCACGACGATCCGGTCCGGGTAGAGGGTGTCCTGGATCGCCGCGCCCTGGCGCAGGAACTCGGGGTTCGAGGCGACCGAGAACTCGCCGTCGCTGCGCCGCTCGTGGGTGCGCTCGAACGACTCCCGCAGGATCGAGTCGACCCAGTTGCTGCTGCCGATCGGCACGGTCGACTTGTTGACCACCACGGTGAACTCGCCGTCGATGTGCCGGCCGACGCCCTCCGCGGCCGCGCGCAGATAGGTCAGGTCCGGGTTGCCATCGGGTAGCGAGGGGGTTTGCACCGCGATGAAGACCACGTCCGCGCCCGGCACGGCCGCGCTGTAGTCGGTCGTGAAGATCATCCGTTCGGCCGACTCGCCGAGCAGCGCCTCCATGTGCGGCTCGTAGATCGGTGACCGGCCGCCCGACAGCAGGTCGACCTTCGCCTGGTCCAGGTCCACGCAGGTGACGTCGTGACCGAGAAAGGCCAGGCTGACGCCGGTGGTAAGACCTACATAACCGGTGCCGACCACACACACCCTCATGCCCGCACTCCCCCTTCGCCCGCGGGTCCGCTGCGCCCGCTCGCTGCACGGTAATCCGTCGGGTCCCGCGACCCGTCACCTCACTCTTCTCAGGCGCGTCGCGTCCCTGCCGATCCACAGCTCGTGACCGTGAGCAACGAAGTACTGACGATGGGTACCTCGGTGGTGGACCTGACACCGTCGATCGCCTGGGACGACCAGGTCCAGTTGCATCTTGACCTCATCGAGACGATGACCAAGGACATCCCCTCGGTCGCGCACGTGCTCTCGATCGTCGCCGGCCGGCTCGCCGGCCCCTGCGGCATGCGCGCCGCGTCCGTCTTCACCCTCGAGCCCGACGACGGCCGGCTGCTCCTGGAGGCCAAGTACGCCGACGCGGCGCCCGACGACGTCACCGTCGCCGGGCGGGTGTTCCGGGCGTCGGCGGCCGCGCCGCCGGTGCTGCACGGCGACCGCATGGCCATCCGGCTCCGCATCGGCGGCCAGACGCTGGGCGTACTCGTGCTCAGCGGCACCGCCATGGCCGAGCTGCGGCCGACCACGGCCAGCACGATCGCCCTGCATCTCGCCTCCACGCTGCAGGTGCTCGCCGCCGAGCGGCACCACCAGTACGTGACACACGCCACCGGCACGATCCGCCGGCTCTTCGAGGAGGGCACCTCCGCGACCAGCGTCGAGGACGCCGGCCGGCTGCTGGCCAAGGCCACCGGCGAGGCGTTCCGGACCGAGCGGGCCGCCCTGTACCTGATCGGGCCCGACGGCCGGATCCGCTACGCCGCCGGCGTCGGCGTGACCGAACAGCTGAGTTCGGAGATCTCCGCCAGCCTGGTCGGCAAGATCGCCGCGGACTCGCCCGCGTGGCGGGCGATGCAGCTGCTCAACGGCCCGCTGCTGGTCGGGGACACCACCCGGGCCGAGGTCAGGCCGGGTGGCTTCGCCGAGACGCTGGAGCTGAACTCGTTCATCGCGATCCCGCTGACGTCCGCGTCCGGCCCGGTCGGCGTGGTCATGTGCGGCGACGTCGGCACCACCCGGCACTGGACCGGCCGCGACCGCTCCCTCGCCCAGCAGGTGGCGATGGAGGGCACGCTGATCGTCGACAGCGCCCGGCTGCGCCAGTCCGAGCGGCAGCACGTCGCGGAGCTGACCCGCCAGGCCTACCACGACGGGCTGACCGGGCTGCCCAACCGCTCGCACCTGCTGGACCGGGCGGAGCAGGAGGTCAACGCCGCCCTGGCGAACGCCGGCAGCCTGGCGCTGCTCCTGCTCGACCTGGACGGCTTCAAGCGGGTCAACGACGCCGTCGGGCACCACGCCGGCGACGCCCTGCTGCACGCGGTCGGCCGCCGGCTGCTGACCGAGGTACGCGACCACGACATCGTGGCCCGCCTCGGCGGCGACGAGTTCGCGATCCTGCTGGCCGGCAACCCCGACGCCCGCACGGCGTCCGCGATCGCCGGGCGGATCCACCAGCGGCTGTGCGAGCCGTACGACATCGACGGCGGGGTGATCCGGGTCGGCGCGAGCATCGGCGTCGCGCTGCTGCCCACGGACTCGAACGACATGCCGACCCTGATGCGCGGCGCGGACGCGGCCATGTACCGCGCCAAGCGCGAGGGCGGCGGCGTGCGGACCTGCTCCTGACGGCTCAGCCGGGCTGACCGGCGCAGGCCATCAGGTAGGCACGCCGGCTGGGGAACTCGGCGCCCGCGATCGGCTCCCTGATCAGGGTCGACCGCACCGACAACCCGGCCGCGGCCAGGTCACCCCCGACCACCACGGGGTCGAGGAAGTGCACGTCCTTCGTCACGTGTGGAGTGTGGCAAAGGCGGTCTCACTAGACTGTGACTCCATGCTCACCATGCAGGACGCACTGGCCCGGCTCACCGCGTTCTGGACCGATCAGGGTTGCCTGGTCGTCCAGCCGATGAACACCGAGGTCGGCGCCGGCACCCTCAACCCGGCCACCTTCCTGCGGGTGCTCGGCCCGGAGCCCTGGCGCGTCGTCTACGTCGA
>NZ_JBEZXZ010000206.1:0-16041 GCF_040638275.1 Actinoplanes sp. NPDC026623
CCCCCCCCCCCCCCCCCACCCCCCCGCCCCCCCCGCCCCCCCGCCCGCGGCCCCGCCCCGCCGGGGCGCCGCCCCCCCCCCGCGCCCGGGTTCGACCCGGCCCGGCCCCCCCACGCCGGCACCTCCACCGTGACGGTGACGGCCACCGACTCGACCGGCGCGTCCGGCTCGGCGTCGTTCACCTTCCAGGTCGCGGCCGCGCCGGTCGCCGCCACGATCGCCGAGATCCAGGGCACCGACACCGCCACCTCCCCGTACGCGGGCAAGAGCGTGATCACCACCGGCGTCGTCACCGCGGCGTACCCGGTCGGCGGTTTCAATGGTTTCTTCGTGCAGACCGGCGGCCCGGACCTGACGCCCGGCGCCTCGGACGCGGTCTTCGTCTTCGGCTCGATCGCGACCGGGCAGGTCGCCATCGGCGACAGCGTGCAGGTCACCGGCGCGGTGTCGGAGTTCCAGGGCCTGACCGAGATCAGCAGCCCGGCGGTCACGAAGCTCGCCGACCCGCTGCCCGCGGTCGTCGCGGGTAGCCTGCCCTGGTCCGCGCTGGACACCGACGCCGAGAAGGAGGCCCACGAGGGCGAGTTGATCGCGCCGCAGGGCACCTTCACGGTGACGGACAACTACGACACGAACTACTACGGCTCGTTCACCCTGGCCGCCGGCGACAAGCCGCTGCGCCAGCCGACCGACGCCGCCCGCGCCGGCAGCGCCGAGGCGCAGGCCGTGGTCGCCGACAACGCGGCCCGCATGATCACCCTGGACGACGGCTCGACCCTGAACTACAGCAGCGCCGCGAACTCGGGCAAGCCGCTGCCGTGGCTCACGCCGGAGAACGCCGCAAGCGTCGGCTCGAAGGTGACCTTCCACCAGCCGGTGATCCTGGACTACCGCTTCTCGCTGTGGAACATGCAACCGCCGGCCCAGGTCGTGGACGACGGCGCGGCGGTCGCGACGTTCAGCGACACCCGGACCGGCAACGAGCGGCCGGCCGCCCTGCGGGGCACCAGGCTGGGCACGTTCAACGTGGAGAACTACTTCCCGATGACCGGCGAGGAGTACGTGGCGAGGGGCCTCGGCACCTGCACGTACTACAACGACCGGGCGGGCAACCACATCACGGTGAACAACTGCTCCGGGCCGGGCAACTCGCCCGGCCCGCGCGGTGCCGCCGACGCCGTCAGCTTCGCCCGCCAGCAGGCGAAGATCGTCACCGGCGTCAACCGCCTCGGCGCGAGCGTCGTCTCGCTCGAGGAGGTGGAGAACTCGGCGTGGTTCGGCGAGCCCCGGGACACCGCGCTCGCCGGGCTGGTCGACGCGCTCAACGCCGCGGCGGGTTCGGCCGTGTGGGCGTACGCGCCGTCGCCGCCCGCCGACAAGCTGCCGCCGCTCGCCCAGCAGGACGTGATCCGGACGGCCTTCATCTACAAGCCGTCCGAGGTCTCGCTGGTCGGTCCGCAGACCGTGCTGACCACCGAATCGGACGACGGCGAGCCGTTCTCGATCGCCCGGGAGCCGGACGCGCAGGGCTTCAAGAAGGCCGGCGCCAGCGATCTCGACGCGTTCCTGGTCGTCGCCAACCACTGGAAGTCCAAGGGCAGCGGCACGCCGCTCTACGACGGCGACGCGCAGGACACCTCCTCGCCCGCCAACGACCAGGGCGCTTTCAACGCCACCCGGGTCCACGAGGCGCAGGCCGTCGTCACGTTCGCGAACCAGGTCGCGGCGAGCCTCGGCACGACGCGGGTCTTCCTGGTCGGCGACTTCAACGCCTACACGCACGAGGACCCGATCGAGGTGCTGTACGCGGCCGGCTACACCGACCTGGGCAGCACGTACGACCCGGCCGAGCCGACCTACTCGTACAACAACATGCAGGGCTCGCTCGACCACGTGCTGGCCAGCCCGAACGCCAAGGCGATGGTCACCGGGGCGGACGTCTGGCAGATCAACGCCCAGGAGGCGGTCGCGTACGCGTACAGCCGCTACAACTACAACGCCACGCTGCTGTTCGACGGCGGCGACCCGTTCGCGGCGTCCGACCACGACCCGGTCATCGCCGGCCTGAACCTGCCGTCGACCCCGGCGTGGAGCGCCACGAAGATCTACAACGCCGGTGACACGGTGGTCTACCGGGGCGCGATCCACCGGGCACTGTGGTGGACGGCGTGGCTGCCGCCGGGCGACCCCTACGGCGTCTGGGAGGAGATCGCGACCGCCGCCGACGGCACCGCGATCTGGACCCCGTCGCGGATCTTCGTCGCCGGCGACACGGTCGTCCACCAGGGCAAGAAGTACACCGCCAAGTGGTGGACCCGCAACCAGGCGCCGGGCAAGCCGCTCAGCCCCTGGAAACCGGTCGGCTGACCGGACCGGCGGCGGCCCGGGACTCACAGGTCCCGGGCCGCCGCACCCCGGTAGCCTTCGGCCGGTGATCGACGACTCCGCGCCGCTGGTGCGTGGCCTGGCCAGGAATCCGGCGACACCGCTCGACGTGCTGCTGCGCCTGATCGAGAGGTCGCCGGTGCCCGCCACCGAGGGGCTGGCGGGCCGGCGGGATCTGCCGATGCCGCTGCAGGAGGCGCTGCTGAGTCATCCGTCCTCCGGGGTCCGCGCGGCGCTGGCCGCGCATGACGACGTCGATCCGCGGATCCGATTTCGGCTGTGCTCGGATTCCGACGTCCTGGTGATGACGCAGGCGCTCGGCCGGCCGGAGCAGCGGCCGCTCTCCGACGACATGCTGAACGCGATGCTCTCCATGATCGAGGATTGGCCTTCCGGCCGGTTGCTGACCGGCGCCGAGTTGAGCAGCGAGCTGACGTCCGCCGTGGGCGGCCGGCGCCTGTACCGGCTTTCCGCCGTGCATGCCGACCCACGGGTGCGCCGGACCGTCGCCGAATACCCGAGGCTTCTCGACGAACCGCTGCGCGAGGCGCTGCTGGCCGATCCGGTGCCGGAGATCAGGGCGGTCGTCGCGGCCGCCCTCGCGGAGGATCGCCGGATCATGCAACCCGCCGACCTGCCCGGCCACCACTGCGGCAGGCGGTGGAACGTGCTTCAGCGGCCGCTTTCCCGGGCACTCGTGGACCGGGTCGTGGCCGGCGGCGACCCGGAGTCGTTGTGGTATCTCGCGGCGAACCCGACCACCCCGCCGGACGTGGTGCGGGCGCTGCTGGCGCACCCGGACAGCGACATCCGCGGCAGGCTCGTCCATCGGACCGATCTGAGCGCCGCGCAACTGCGCGACCTCGCCGCCGATCCCGCCGCCGAGGTCCGCACGGCGGTCTCGGTCCACCCGGCGCTGACCGAGCACCAGCGGGCCGCCATCGACATCGACGTCACCACCGACGCCTCGGACGGACACTACGGTTCCCGGCACCGGTGCCACTGGTCGCTGCTGCACCGGCACCAGGACCAGGCGCCCCCACTCGCCGACGCACTGCGGTGGGCCGGCTCGGTCAACCCGCTGCTGCGCCGCCGCGCGGCCCGCAACCCCGGCCTTCCCGCGGAGTCCGTCGCCGTGCTCACCGACGATCCCGACCTCGGCGTACGGCTGCTGCTGGCCCGGAATCACCCGGGCGCCCCGCCGGCGCTGCTCCTGCGCGGCTTCCTGGAACATCGAGGGTGTGGCCGGGACGAGCTCCCCGAGTTGCCGCAGTTCCCGGCCGAGGGCCTGGCGGCCTTCGCCGGCCGCCACGCCGACCCGGAGGTGCGGCGACTTGCCGCCCGCGACCCGGCCGCCGATCCGGCGCTGATCGAACGGCTGTGCGCCGATCAGGACGCCGGCGTCCGGCACGCGATGGCTGCGTGTCCACGCCTGCCGGCCGCCTCGGTCGTCGCGCTGCTCGACGACCCGGAACTGGCGGAGCACGCCGCGGCGAATCCCTCCCTTCCGGCCGTACAGAGGGAGGGAATCCTCCTCCTGTGCCGGTGAGCGGCCGGACGACGGGGAGCCGTCAGCGCAGGCCTCCATTGCCGCAGCGGCGGCAGGCGGCTCGGCGACGCAGGAAGTAGAGGTAGGCGGCGGTGCCGAGCGCCGCACCCCAGACGGTCCAGAGCATGCCCGGCACGTTGATCGCCCAGCCGTCCAGGCGGGTGGGTATCCGCAGATTCATCAGCCCGGCGGGGATGAGCGCGGCGGCGACGACCGCCGCCGGCACGACGGCGAGGGCGGGCGGGATCCGGCGGCCCGCCCGGAACCAGATCCAGCGGGGACAGCGTTCTCCCCAGCGGTGCACCAGGCCGTGGGTGAGCACGGTGCCGAGCGCGGACGCGACCGCGCATCCCAGCCCGATCCCCAGCATCCCCGGGGTCTGCTGCATCATGCGCAGGAAATCGCGGGGCACCCCGAGCGGAAATCCCAGGAACCAGGCGACCCGGGTGATCTCGTACGGCGCCGGGGCGAGGACGGCCACCAGCACGGCCCACCGGCCCCAGCGGTGCAGCGTCTCCCGCGAGGTGTCGTCGTGCGTGCCGCCCATTCGGCCGCAGTGCGGGCAGGCGCCGCGCGATCGCCGGCGGTAGGCGACGGTGGCGGCCGCCCAGAGCAGGCCGCCGGCGAAGAGGACGAGAAGGTTCGTCCGGTGCCAGTAGAGGATGTCGCCGATGCCGTCCTGCGGGCCCGGCACGCCGGTGAAGGCGAAGACCAGCAGCACGGGTGAGAAGGCGATCAGGCCGAGCAGGAAGTAGTCCTGAACGATCAGGGTCAGCAGGACGGCCATCGACCAGCCGATTCCCAGGAGCGCCGTCGTGGCACGGCCCCGCCGCCCCGATCTGGCCATGACGACTCCCGTCGCGGCCCCGAGCAGCCCGATCCCCGCCATCGCCGCGCCGGCCACATGGGCGTCGACGCCCTCCATCATCGATCCGGACCGGCGATCCAGGGCGGCGGGACCGAACGGAAACCCGGCGCCGCCCGCGAACCAGTAGATGCCGAGGATCCCGTACGCCAGGGACCACGCCGCCGCGGCATAGCCGGTCCACTCGGGCCAGCGCCGGAGAAGACTCCTGCTCATCACCATGCCACTTCCCCCGTACGGATCGAATCGTCGTGCGTCGATCCTGGAAGTGGCGCGCTGTGGCCGGGCTGAGCCCGGCTCAGGCGGCTCTCAGGCGCCGGGCCCCGGGGCCGCGCTCAGTCGAGGCAGAACTCGTTGCCCTCGGGGTCGGTCATGACGATGTGGCCGGCGCCCATCGGGGGTTCGGGTTCGAAGCGGCGCACCCGGGCCGCCCCCATCGAGACGAGCCGCTCGCACTCGGCCTCCAGCGCCGCCATCCGCTGCTCACCCCGCAACCCGGGTGCCGCCCGCACGTCGAGATGCAGGCGGTTCTTCGCGATCTTGTCTTCCGGAAGTTGCCGTCAACCAAGCACCGTATGATGAAGGGCATGGGTTACGTAGCGCTCTACTGCCGTATCAGCAAGGACCGGGCCGGCCGGACCGAAGGCGTCCGCGCCCAGGAGAAGTGGGGCCGCGAGTACGCCGCCAAGATGTGGCCTGATCTGCCGGTGCAGGTGTTCGCCGACAACGACATCAGCGCGGCGAACGGGGATCACCGACCGCAGTACGAGGCGCTACGGGAGGCGGTCGCTCGGGGCGAGGTGGCTCAGCTATGGGCGGTCGAGCAGTCGCGGTTGGAGCGGCGTCCGGAGGAGTTTTTTCGGCTTGGTCGCGAGTGGGAGTCTGCGGGACTGACGGAGTTCCACACCAACCGTGAAGGCATCGTGCAGGTCCGTGGCCTCGCTGCGAAGCTCAAGTCGGTGGTTAACGGCGAGGAGGTGGAAATCCTATACAGGCGACTCATGGACAATCTGAAAGAAAAGGCGGAGCGGGGTGTCGCGCCCGGTGCGCTCCCGTTTGGCTATGTCCACGGCGTCAACGAGCGCGGCGATAAAACCTATGTCGTCGTTGAGGCGGCGGCTGAGGTGATCCGCGAGTGCGCGGGGCGGGTGCTCGATGGCTGGTCGCTGACGTCCATCGCGGCCGACCTGCGGGAGCGGAAGTGCAAGGTATGCCCGGACTCTGAGCCGGAACACAAGATGCACGGGCCGCACCGCATGAAGGTGATCAACCACCAGTGTGGTGATGGCCGGCCCAAAAAGTGCGAATGCCCGGTCGTCACGCTCGACGGGAGGCCCGTCGATGAGGGCGGCACGCCGATGACCCGGCCGTCGACAATCACGAACCAAACGGTGCGGAGCTGGCTGACGAACTTGACCGTTGCCGGGCACCGCGTCCACCAGAAGAAGGACATGGGTCCGGGATCCGGCAATTGGACGGCGATTCTGGACGAGGAGACCTTCGTCGCGCTACGGGACAGGCTGACGGCGCCGCGTAGGGTCCTGCGTTCGGATGGCGGCACGTATCCCGTCTCAATGGCGACAGCCCGCTCCACCGCCCGCAGGTATCTGCTGACGGGCGGCATTGCTTACTGCGGGGTATGCCGCGCCCCGCTCACTGCGTCGATGAAACAGTTCAGCCGTAAGCCGAAGGGTGGGCCGCGAGAGATGACGAAAGTCGCGCCCTATTATTTTTGCACTCCGAAGCTGGGCGGCAAGAGCTGCATCGGGATCATGGGGGACCCGTTCGAGAAGCACGTCGTCGACCTTCTCTTCGAGCAGCTCGAGCAGCCGGCCTTCCGGGCAGCGCTGAACACCGACGCGCACGCGTCGCGAAGGGCGGAGATTGAAAAGGAGATCGTCCGGCTCGGGGGGAAGCTGGAGGTATACCAAGATCAGTTTGACGATGATCTTATCGACCGCCTTGAGCTGAATCGCCGCACACAGAAACTCAAACTCAGGCAACGTGATCTACAGACGGAAAGGGCGTCCCTGCCGCTGCCATCGATGGGGGACGACGTTGACTGGCAGGCCCTGCGTGACGACTGGGAAGAGCTGACGTTGGACGTAAGGCGGCACTACCTGTCGCTGACGATCCGTTCGGTTGCTGTAAATCGCGCGACGGGTCGGGGTGGTGGCGGTAATCCCGGGTGGTTCAACGCGGGTCGAGTCGGAACCCCAGAATGGGTGCCGCCGGGTGCTCAGTCACCGGAGGGCGCGTGAAAATCGATCCTGCGGTTTGGCGGGTGACGCTTGTCTGTGCCGACCGGAAGCAGCACAGCCGGATCAAGGTCGGCGAACTCCATTGGTTCGGGGGGGGATTCTCACCCGATAAAGAACGTGTCGACGAATTCGATCGGCCGAATGCGCGGATCGTCGGCACCGACGGCAGGTCGACAGAACGAACCGCGAATTTCTTTTGCGTCCGCTGCCGCCGCGATTTCCGGCTCACCCGCGATCAGGCTCTGCGACTCGCCGATGAACTCGGAACGGCCCGTGCTACCCGGTTCGATATCAGTCTGCTAACGTGACGAAGCAATAACCCGTTTAATCGGGTGGGGATGCCGTGCGGGACCCAAATTAGTTCGCGCGGACCGGGCTACCTCCTGAGCAATCTGCACAGGTATGGGGGCGAGATTCTTCGTACCCAAAGGAAGCCCACTCCGATGAGTTGGACTCAGGCCCGCGCCCGACTGGCTGCCGCCGAACGTCACCACCCCGGCGCCGACACCTCCGAACTGCGCCGTCAGTTGCGCGCTGAACGGCTCGCAAAAACCATCACCAGCACACTCATCGAAATGCCGCCCCTAACCGCACAGGAGCGCTGCCGCCTCGCCGCCCTGCTGCTGTCCGACGGAGCCAGCGCGTGACCGCCCCGGAGAATGCCACTCCGAGAATGGTCGACAGCCCCGCGTTTCTGTGGGACCTCGCGCAAGACCTGCTGCGCGCCCGTGTTAGCCGACGGGCACGGCTCGCCATTGAGGATCCGGAAGCGCTGGCCCGGGAACTGGCTCGGGAAGCAGCCGGAAAAAGGGGCGCGGCGGTATGACTCCAAAAGAAGAAGCCGCCCCCTGCCTGGAAGCGGCTCCCGTCGATCACCTGATCTCCAACCCTAGCCGTCGGCGGGCAGCAGACTCCACCGCAAGCGCGGAAATCCTTCTGCCGGGTGATCCCCAACATGTGGCGTGGCGGCGTGCCCAGTTCACCCGTGATCTCAGGTATCGCCGCCGCGTGACACGGGAGTTAGACGCCATCTGCGGCGTAGACCGGGCCGGCAGAAAGGTCGAGGTCCTCCAGCCCCCCGACGTCGCCGGGCAGCCGCACGACCCCGGTGGCGGCTACGGCCAGAACGGGATGTCTCTGGGTTGGCCTGAGCGTCGGACAGCAGGGCTGGCAATGACGGACTGGTACAACCAGGACGCGGCATGACGACGATGACCCAATGCGTTCAATGCCGCGCGCAGCTCGACCCCGACGGCTCGTGTTTCATCTGCGAAACCCTGCCGCCGGGGCTCTGCCCCCGATGCCAATTCGAGCCGTGCCGCTGCCCTGCCTTCACTCCGCCCCGCGAGCAGGACGACACGAAGGCCGTACCCGCCCCGCCGACACAGCAGGAGAAGGAGGAGAGCGCACCGACGCGACACCTCACCCTCACCCCCGCATCCGCATTCCGCCCCGCCCGGGTTAAGTGGGGATGGGCGGGGCGGATGCCGATCGGTGAACTCACCCTCATCCCCGGCAGGGAAGGAATCGGCAAGTCACTGTTCCTCGCCTGGCTCGCCGCGCAAATCACCCGGGGCACCCTGCCAGGAGAGTTCGTAGGGACACCCCGGGCGGTGCTGTACGCGGCCAGCGAGGATTCCTGGCGGTACACGATCGCCCCCCGGCTCATCGCCGCCGGCGCCGACCTCAACCTGGTCTACCGGATCAACGTCGAAACGGCCGGCACAGGCGGGAGCCGCCTCAGCCTGCCCCTGGACTGCCGCAGCATCCCGCCCCTATCCCGGGACGTGAACGGGGCAGCGCTCATGCTCGACCCGGTCGTGTCCCACGTCGACGAGAAACTGTCCGTCAACCAGAGCCGGGAGCTGCGGCAGGCTTTGGAACCACTGCGCGACGCCGCCGAGCGGGCCGAAATCTTCGTGGCCGCGCTGGCCCACTTCAACAAAGCCACCGACACCGATGTGTTGTCGAAGATCCCCGGCGGCAGGGCATGGGCCGAAGTCGCACGGGCCGCATTCGCGTTGGCCGCAGACACCGACAACGGGACCTTCGTCGCCTCGCAGATCAAAAACAACCTGGGCCGGGTCGACCAGGCCCACCTGACCTACGCCATCGATGAAGTCTTCATCGACACCGACGACGGTCAGACCAGCGTCGGCCGGTTCAGGTGGACCGGGGAGACAGATGTCGGCGTCGACGAGGTGCTGTCACGCAGGCCCGAACGGCAGGGACGCGACGTCAGCGACCGCACCGCCGAAGTCGTCGCCTACGTCGAGTCCGTCGGCTACCCGATGCCGATCGCGGTGATCGCCGACAAGTTCCCGGAGATCAAACGCGAAAGCCTGCGGAAGCTGCTGCGACGAGCAGCAGGACGTGGCGAACTCGGTAACCCTCTGCACGGGCACTACGGACCCGATCGCACCGCCAATGAGTGACAGGGGGTCTCCCCCCGAGAAGTGTCCCTATGTCCCTATGCCCTGCTCACACACACTTTTAAGAAGAAGAAGAAGTGTCCCCGGGGGACATAGGGACACTTCCGAGAGGAGACCCCGAGAAGTGTCCCTATCCGCATCTCTAACTGAGCGCTACATCCACACCCCGGGCGCAAGCACTCACGGGCACTCGCGGAGCACTCGGGAGCACGGAGCACGACCGGGCGGACGGGGTGCGAGACAGATACCCGCACGAACATGCGAGAGGCCCACCCGCGTACGGGTGGGCCTCACGATCCAGAGCCTAGGGGGAACCCACAGATGATCAAATCACCTCTCGAACAACCTCACCGGGTCGGCGTTAGCTGCCATCCGGCTCGACGTTCGAGGCATCTTCGGTGTAGAGGACGAGACCCTTCGGCTGGCGGACAATCCGAAGAGGACGCTCCCGGGGCCCGATCCGGAAGGCACCCCAGCGGTGCGGCTCTCGCGGATACATGATCTGAGAGTGCATCAGCATCACCGTGCGGTTGCCGTCCTCGTCGACGACATCACGGGCGGCGTAGTACGTGTTCCCGACGGGCAACGCGTACCACTCCCACTTGGAGAGTTCGTCGTACATGTCATCGTCTACGAGGGCGAACTGATCGGAGTTCGTGAGCGGGATCCGGCTGGTCATCTACGACCGGCCGGGTCCGGTGTTACGGAACCAGCGGCGAGGCTCCCTCGGGCCGTCCTGCTGGTACGCCGCCATCGATGCCGCACTCAGTTCTTCCAGGGCGGCCACGGTGGCTTTGCTACCGAGGCGGACACCGGCCCGGTCCTTAACGGCCACGACGATCTCGGCGACCGACATCCGGGCACTCTGGGCCGGGAGTACCTCCATGATCAGGTCTCTGATGGCGGAGAGAGCGGAGGTCACCCGTTCGCCTCCTCGTCGCGGCATTCCGCACAGACGACCTTCTCTTCCGCCTGGCAGCAGGCGCAGATGAACCCCATCCCATCGTCGTCGGGCAGGTCGTCCGCCTCGTCGTCCGCGAGCCGCTCGGCGAGGCGCTCCCGGCCGTAGTCGGTGATCGGTCGCCCGCCCTCGAAGATCAGGACCGTCGTCAGCGCCGCCTCGCGTACGACCTCCAGCGCGACCCGGTCTAGGCAGAAGTCGACTACCGCAGTGGACGTCGCCAGCGGGAGCGCCGCGATGATTGCCTCCGTCTGCTCAGGCGTGGGCTCCCCGTGACCGCCGATGACGAAGTTCATCGCACCCCAGATTGCCTGGTCGCGGACCGCCTCCGCCATGTCGTTGTAGGTGACGTCCACGAACTGGGCGGTGTCCCAAACCTCATAGTCGGCGTCTCCCGCCGGGTAGCGCTCCACCGCCCACGCCGCGAGGTGCATGAGGCGCGTCAGCAGGGCCTTGTCCTCCTCGATGAGTTCGGCGCCTGCCACACGGATGGTCTTCCACTCCGGGGTTGCGTTCGGGGGCTCCGTCCGCAGTGTGTCAGGCGCCGGGACGTTGGGGTCCGTCGCAGGCGCCGGGATGTGCATGCTGCGGTACAGGCTGGGTCGATTCTGATGTGTGCTCATGTGCTCTCAACCGTCGTTGAGGCTTTTGAATTCATGACCGGTCAACGCTGGCACCAGCGTCTCGTGGCGGCGAGTCACTCGATCGATAACCATAAGGACCTGAAGCCCCCTGAGCTGGACCTCAACCGAGCAGGCGCGCGTAGGCGAGAAACGCTGCCCGCGACAGACGGTCGGTGGACGGGACCGGGTCGCCGGTGGCCTGCTTCGCGGAGATCAGTTCAGTCATCGGGTTCATAGCCAGCGGCGTCGGACCCACCTCGTGCAAATCCAGTTCGAGCAGCTCATTCCCCTCGCCGGTCCTCTGCTCACGGACCACGTCATAGCTGAATGAGAATTGCTGGACCCTGCGGTTCCGCATCAGGTGGCGGACCTGCGCGGCCTGCCCGAAGTCGTCCAGCCGCGCTTTGACGTACAGGCCCCCATTCCTCTTGATCCAGTCGTTGGCCCAGTCGGGGATGGGCATGGAACCGCCTTTTAGCTCGCGGGCCTCCAGGACCGCACCGATATTCATCGACGGATCATCCGTCCGGTGTGACCAGTAGACCGGAATCGGCGACCCGGATTTCGCCCACCGATCGAGGCTCTTGCGGAACGCCCCCGGCCGGACAATGTCGCCGCCTAGATCCTTGTTGTTGAAGACGGAGACCACCGCTTCGAATACTCCGTCGTCGGGTGCCGTCACCACCGCCGGCATCGTCTTGTGCTTCATCATGTACTCCCTCGATATCGCTGCACTCGATGATGTCGCACCAATGGGGTTGGATTGTCACCATGACCAGACCGGATAACGAACGCGACGAAAAGCCCGCTGACGAAGAATCGCGGGCGAAGCCGCAGCCGCAGCCACAAACGGGTGGCGGCTACCGGATACCGCGCCTCAACCGCCGGCCATTCGAGCCGGATGTCTACGCCGTCAACATCGAGGCATGGTGCCAGTGGAACGACACGCTGTGGCGGCAGGGCTGGATCGCGCGATAGACCCGCTGAGGGAGACGTGGAGAGGCTGGAGGCATTCGCGGGGGAAAGTGGGTGACCTCCGGACTCTCGGACCCCTACGGCGCGCTGAGGTCCCCGAGCCCCCGAAGCTGGCCGCCGACGAGAAGGATCAAAAGGAGCGCATCGAATGACCAACCCTGCCGCATTGCTGACGAAAGATCTTGTGATGGGTGTACTCGAAAAGGCCGACAAGCAGCTATCGGTGGCGGAAATTCGGGCGCGCATACGCACTGAAAGCGGCATCGTGCTGCACCGGTCCACCATTTACACGGCTTTGCAGCGGGCGGCGTTGCATTCCCGCGCCGCGTATGCCGTGGGGGACGACGGGATGGCTCACTGGTACCTGCTGGAGGGTGTGACCGACGCCTCACGCCCCGTGATCGGCACCCCCTCGGACCCTTCCGAGCCGCTCCCGCGCAGGGTTGACGGGGCGGGCGGACGGTAGACTTCCGAGCATGAGTGATCATGCCGACACGAAATCGTTAGCCAGCGTAACGCCTGGTCAGCGGCACGATCCGAATTGGATTCACATTGGATCTACAGTGGGCAACCTGATGATCGTCGTCGATGTCGCGCAGACCACGGGGCGATGAGTTGATCAATGCGAGGAGGGGGCAGACATCGATGGAGGTAGGGGTGTCCAGGACACAGTGGACAGTCGGCTAAGAGGAGCACGGAGTGACTCGGTCCGTGTGGACCCATATTCTCGACATTCAGAACCCGAATCGCATTCACGTTCGACTATTCCGCTAATCCGCTCCCCGGGAAATGGAATGCGCAATGTACTCGATAGGCGTCGATGAATCAGAAGCGACCACGACAATCGTCAATGCCGCAAGCAATTTGCCAATCGGCATGTCGCTCGGTCACATTCTGGCCGTCACCAGTACGGGCATCCTCACCAGAGACGCAATTTGGGGGTACAACGCCGAGAAGGACCGGACGTGGCGGCTCGTAAGCCTGCGGGATGGTCTGTGCGAAGAAACCAGGTGGCGGCATGGCGAGGAAGTGGGCCGCCTGGTGTTCCGCACCGATGCCGGGTAGTTCGGATCGGCTCCGGTAGTCGCCTCAATATCGGTCTGAGTTCGCCGTACGAGCCCTCAGGGGCCTACCGCGCCTCCCGGGGCCGCCTAGCGCTTGTCTATGGCGCCACAGGCCGTTTAGCTGGGCTGCGTCTTGCTCCTCGACGTTGGCGCCCCGTTCCCGACCTCGCTTTTCGTAGCGCTGCCGGCGGCCAAAGTGAGGGCGGCCGGCGGGGGAATACCCACCCCATCCCCGGCCGCCTGGAAACGAAGGAAGGAAACAGGCGACCGGGGGGCTTCTATCCTGCCAGGTCGCCGCCCCCGTAAACCCCGGCGGTGCCGGTTACCTATTAGGATCTTCTCCAGATGCTTGTCGCGTCCCTGCGAGACGGCATTCGGGCCGAGGAAACGAAGGGGCCCCGAGGAACCCGGATAGGCGGTTCCGCATGTCCCCAACGGAAAACCTTGACCTTTTTTCCGCAAAGCCCGACCAACTCCGCGACCTGGCCCGCGAATCGGCGGATGAGGCGCGCGCCATTGTGGATACAGCTGCCACTGCCAATCGCGGCCTCACCAATGCCGAGCAAAAGACGTTCGATGACCTGATGGTTCGCTCGACGGGGCTCACGTCCTACGCGAAGGACGCGGAGCGGCGCGAGGGGAAGTCGGGGCCGCCGGACCGGGGCTCCCCCGAAGTCAGGTCGAAGTTCATCGGCATGGGCCGAGAGTTCACCGACCAACTCGGCCTCGGTGGCATTCCGGGCGGCGGTTACAGCCCGTCTCAGAAGGCGTTTCGCGCCAAGGAGTGGGGCGCCGCGGTTATCCGTGAGTGCTCTGACCGGACCGGGCAATTCAAGTCGGGTATTACCCCGTCTGGCACTGTCGTCGTCGCTATTCCGGCGCCCGTCGCCGTTGAGCAGGGGATGCCGGTCGCGGAGTTGCGCTCCCTGATTCCGATGACGCCGACGGACGGCGCTTTCTGCTACATGCGCCAGGACGTACGCAGTAATGCGGCCCGACCCGTGAGCCCGGGAACGATCAAGCCAGAGAGCACGTACCTATTCACCCGTGTGGATGACATTGCATCCACGATTGCCCACGTTTCTTCGCCCCTCCAGCGCCAGGATTTGTCCGACTCGGGCCTTTTGCAGGAGCTCATCGGAAACGAAATGAGCTTCGGGGTCGAACAGGCGCTCGAGGCTCAGATCATCGGCGGTGACGGAGTAGGCCCAAATCTCCTAGGGCTCGCGAATACCCCGGGCATCCTCACCGCCGCCCGAGCAGGCAACGATGACTATTCGCTGGTCCGGGTGCTGCGAACGGCGATTACCCGTCTGGAAGTGCAAGGTCTCCGAGGCTCTGCGGTGATCATGAACCCAGGTGACTATGAGGCCTTGGAATCGTCGACTCTCACCGATGGTTCGCTGGCTTTTACCGCCGGGGGTGCGCAGGCCCTGCCGTTGGACCGCAGCGCCAGGCGGGCGTGGGGGATTCCGGTGTGCAGCACCGCCAATTGCCCCGCCGGTGTTGCTTTCGTTGCCGACCTGATCGGATCGACTCGGCTGTTCCTCCGCGAGAACGTGGTGCTCTCGTGGACCGAGCACATCTGGGACGAAAACCTGCACGGAGTTGGCGTCGGCGGGGACCTATTCACGGCCAACCTCGTGAAGTTTCGGGCCGAGATGCGGGCCGGGTGGGCGGTCACTAGGCCGACCGGGATCGTCAAGGTGAATTTGACGCCCGTTCCGTAGTGGTTCAAAGGTTTCCCGCAAAGGCTGTCGGCGGTCTTTGCGGGAATGTTGGGGATCGCAGGGGGATTACCTGCTCGCGCTCGCCTCGGGCGCGAGCAGGGCCCTTAAAAGCCTGCCTGTGGGTTCGTCGGCTCCCGTGTTTGCGGCTCGGTGCCGATCTTCGACCCTGGAGACCCTGGAGAGCCCGCAGCTCCGGGCGCCCCCGCCCTCGGTGCCGGCTGCGGCTCTGAGGGTGTCTGGCGGGGTGGTAAGGCGGTGCCGTGCTTCCGGTGCTCCCCGGTTTCTGGTCGTCTCCGGGGTGGCTACGCGCCCGGCGCTCAGGTCTTCGCCGCTTGGCGCCGGGCGCCGTGTGGTGCTGCCAGCCGATCAGTCCAGGCAGAATTCGTTACCCTCCGGATCGGTCATGACGATGTGACCGGCGCCCATCGGGGGTTCGGGGTCGAAGCGGCGCACCCGGGCCGCCCCCATCGAGACGAGCCGCTCGCACTCGGCCTCCAGCGCCGCCATCCGCTGCTCACCCCGCAACCCGGGTGCCGCCCGCACGTCGAGGTGGGCTCGGGGGCCGGTTCTTGGTTCGGCGGTCTTACCTTCCGGAACCTGCTGGAAGAAGATCCGCGGGCCGCGCCCGTCCGGATCCTCGAGCGCCGACCGCGTGTTGCGCTCCTCCTTCGGTACGCCGGCACGCTCGAGGAAGGACTCCCAGGCGGCCAGGGGGTCCGCGCCCGCGGGCAGCTCCACACCGGGCGGGCCGGGATGGACGTAGCCCAGCGCGTCGCGCCAGAAGATCGACAGTGCCTGCGGGTCGTGCGCGTCGATGGTGACCTGAAATTCCCGGCTCCTGGTCCGTTCGTCTGCCATGCGATCACCCTGGCACAGAAGGCGGACAGGATCGGTCCGCTTTGCCTGACAGGATGACGGCATGGATACGGCGGAGCGGGTGCTGGCCCTGCTCGGGCTGCTCCAGCAGCGGCAACTCTCGACCGGCCCCGAGCTTGCCGAGCGGCTCGGCGTCACCACCCGCACGGTGCGGCGGGACGTCGAGCGGCTGCGCACGCTCGGCTATCCGGTGAACGCCGACCTGGGCGCCGGGGGCGGATACCGGCTCGGCGCCGGGCAGGAGTTGCCGCCGCTGCTGCTGGACGACGAGGAGGCGATCGCGACGGCGGCGTCGCTGCTGGCCGGCGCGGGTGGCGGGG